>CAYWSS010000001.1:0-28523 GCA_964460505.1 uncultured Caldilineaceae bacterium
TCTCCTCGGCAGCGGTACGCAACTATGTGCGGGAAATAGAAACGGAAACAAACCAGCCGTTGCCTCTAAAAGGCTACAAAATGGATCAGGGTAGTCGCCCAACCCATAAAGGGGAAATCATCCGGCTGTACGAGCAAGGGCTGGAACCCCCGGACATTGCTCGCCAGAGCCATCACAGTCTAAAAAGTGTGGAGCGTTATCTTAAAGATTATGAGCGGGTGCGGATGTTACTCAAACAAAAGTTGAGCGTCGAGGAAATCAGTGCTATTATTGATCGAGGCCAGAGCGTGATCAAAGAATATATGGCTCAAGCCCAACTTTTCCACCCCGAATTGTTTGAGGCAGAAAATGGTTAAGCCTAATAACCAGTGTGAGCGCCAAAAAAGCACAAATAGGCCAAAAAGCCCCTCTTTTTCGGCCTATTCACCCCATTTTTCGGCAAATTTACCGCTTTTTGTCTGCCTGGTGGCAAAAACTGTGAGTTTGCGGGGTTTTTAAAGAGTAGCTAGGGGATTCCGACATATGTCTCAATCGAAACTGGTCAATCTGTGGGGCACGTACCAACTAAACGGCAGCATCAAAGTGGATGTCCGGCACGCACGGCGTTCACCATAACATTTCCTCATGGAAGCCGTCGCTATCTTCGGGTTGGGCATAGTCCCCTTGAGAATGGTTGACGGTCTGCTGGAAATAGCCCCATTCGGTCAGACTGTTGTAGATAATGTAAAGCAAAATATGGATACAAAGACGAATATCCTTATCATAGATGATGACCCTAATATCAGAAAGCCCCTCTCCGCCATCCTCAAGGTCACGGGATATGCTCCTATAGCCGTTGGCACGGGACAGGAAGCCCTGGATAGAATCAAAGAGAAGCGCCCTGCTGTAGCCCTGATTGACCTCAAACTGGAGAATATATCTGGCCTGAAGTTAATGAAGCAGATTCAAGCGCGTTGCCCTGACACGGAGTGCATCGTGTTAACCGGGCACGCCTCGCAAGCCTCGGCCATCGAAGCCATCAACCTGGGGGCCTACGGTTACGTGCAAAAACCGTACGATGTTGAGCAACTGCTGCTGCTGATCCTCCGGGCCATCGAGAAGCAGAAAGTCGGGCAGACGCTGCGGGAAAGTGAGGAGCGTTTCAGGGATATCGCCTTCAATGTGGCAGATTGGATCTGGGAGGTCGACCAGGACGGGGTGTATACGTATTGCTCAGAGAAAGTCGAGTACATTTTGGGCTATACCGCAGAAGAAATCATCGGCAAGACACCGTTCGATTTAATGCCGCCGGAGGAAGCGGAGAAAATAGAGACCGTGTTTTTAAGACTGGCCGGGAATAAAGCGCCTATCAAAGATTTAGAGAACTGGAATCTCGGCAAAGATGGCCAACGGGTCTGTCTGCTCACAAATGGTGTGCCCATCCTGGACAACCAGGGAAAGTTGAAGGGCTACCGTGGCGTAGATAAAGACATCACCGCGCGCAAGCAGGCAGAGGAGACGCTGCAACGATACACCCAACGCCTGCAAATCCTGCACGAAATCGACCAGGCTATCCTGGCGGTTGACTCGCCGGAGAAAATCGCCCAAACCGCGCTAAGCCACATCCGGCAATTAATAACCTGCCCGCAGGCCACAATCGAGGTGTTCGATTTTGCAGCGAATGAAGGGGAGTTGCTGGCCGTCCACAGCGATGACGAACCCAAAGCGGAAAAGGTCGCGCCCTATCCGCTAAAAGGGTTGGCGGACATCATCAAATTGCTTAAACAAGGCCAGGTTTATAAGGCTGAAGATAGCCGGGCAATTGGCGAGTTGTTTCCAGCAACTCAAAACCTGTTGGCTGAAGAAATTTGTTCGAGCATCAGTGTACCGCTGCTCATAGCCAAGAATGAGCTGATTGGCACTCTCAACATACATTCTGACAGTCCTGGAGCTTTTGGTGCTGAGCAGGTTGAGATTGCCCGTGAGGTGGCCGACTCTGTGGCGATCGCCATCAGTAACGCCCGTCTCTTTGAGCAGGTGCGCATTGGACGCAAGCGGCAGGAGTCTCTCACCCACCGCCTTCTTAAGGTGCAAGAAACCGAGCGTAGCTTCCTGGCCCGAGAACTGCACGATGAGATTGGCCAGGCCCTGACTATGGTAAAAATCAACTTACAGGTCATCCAACGCTCCCCCGCTACGTACGACCCCGGCCCATCTCTGGAGAAAAGTATCAACATCGTAAACCGGGCCATCCAACAGGTGCGGAATCTCTCACTCAATTTGCGTCCCTTGCTGCTGGACGATCTCGGGTTGGTACCCGCGCTGCGCTGGTATGTGGACCAGCAAGCCCGGGAAGCAGGCTTCTCCGCGCAGTTCACAGCCAAGTCAGCGAAGCAACGCCCACCCCCAGAGGTTGAGATTACCTGCTTTCGCCTGGTGCAAGAAGCGCTAACTAACGTAGTCCGGCATGCCAAAGCGCAACGGGTCAGCGTAGAATTGGGCCAGGATAATGAGGAACTGCAACTGGCCATCCGTGACAATGGCGTGGGGTTTGATGTGTTACACGCCCTGGAACATGCCGCGTACGGTACAAATCTGGGCTTGCTGGGGATGCAGGAGCGGGTCTCGCTCCTCGGGGGGCAGATCGAAATCAATTCCACACCGGCGCGGGGGACCGAGATTCAGGTGCGTTTACCGCTGCCCTCCCCATCCCCTAAAAAGCAAGGTAACAGGAGAGATTCATGAAGAAGTCGATCCGGGTTTTACTGGCCGATGATCATACCCTTGTCCGGGCCGGGTTTCGCGTACTGCTGGACAATTTTGACGGGGTACAGGTTGTAGCGGAGGCAGACAATGGGCGCGATGCCCTGCGGCTGGCGCAAACCCGCCAGCCCGATGTGGTGTTAATGGATGTGGCCATGCCGGAGTTGAACGGCCTGGAGGCAGCCTTGCACCTGGCGGAAGAACTCCCGCACGTGCGCGTAATTATTCTCTCTATGCATGCTAACGAAGAGTACGTGTTACGGGCCTTACGGGCGGGCGCTGCCGGTTATCTGTTGAAAGACTCCGACCTCGAAGAACTTGAAATAGCCATCGAGGCTGTCACCCGTGGCGAGACGTATCTAAGCCCACCGGTGTCTAAACTCATCGCAGATTACATCCGGCGCACCGGCAGCGAGTCCGGCGAGAGCCAGGTTGAAACCAACCCCTATGAACGATTAACCCGGCGCCGGCGAGAAGTTTTGCAGTTGATTGTGGAAGGGCGCACCACCAAAGAGATTGCCCGCACCCTGAAGATCAGCGTAAAAACGGTCGAGACGCATCGGGCGCGGTTGATGGAGCAGTTGGATATTCATAATATCGCCGGTCTGGTGCGTTACGCAATTCAGGTGGGGCTGGTGACGCCCGACGAATAACAGCTCCCTCCTGTGAAAATACAGTAGTCAGATGTCAGTAGTCAGTAGTCAGAAAAAAATACTGGCTACCGACAGCGACACCTGAGACCATCCCGGTCGATTCACCCCTATTCCTCTCGCTTGTCAGGTCTTTTCCCCCTTGCATGTCAGGTTTTCCCCCATTGTCTCATTGAAATATTTTGTGTATACTGGAAGTAGTTAGAGCGTTGGCTGAAGCTATTACCAGCCAAGATTAAAACCGATATTCTCATTTTGGGTTGATTAAGCACTGACCGGCAAACGGGTCGGGGTTTTTGGTATGCCTGGGTTCGGCAGACAATACTTTCCAGGCCACAAGTTTGGCTGAAATGAAGGACAATGAAGGAGGTTGACTTGACAACACGACAATTTTCAACTGCACTTGCTAAACAAGTGGTCCGCATCCTTTTGGTGGACGACACCCCTGAATTTCTCAACACGGCGGCGGACTTTTTATCAACAGTGTCGCAGCTTGAGATCGTTGGGCAGTTGCTTTCGAGCCTCGACGCCCTGGAGCAGGCGCCTTTATTGCGGCCTGATCTGGTGCTGATGGATGTAGCCCTACCTGAGATGAATGGCCTGGAAGCGACCCGGCGCCTCAAAATGCAGCCGAATGCCCCCCGCGTTATCATCCTGACGATGGACGATAACGCCGAGTACCGGGCAGAGATCCGGGCTGTGGGTGCAGATGGGTTTATCACCAAATCAGAATTTGGCGCGCAGTTGCTGCCATTGATCGACAGCCTGTTCGATGAATCCACGCCACATTCCGAAAACGAAGGAGGCAATGATGCCTGACGATAAAATAAAAAATCCGCCGCCTGGCCTGAGCGAAGCCGAAGCAGCCCAAATCCGCAATCCAGAACCAATAATCCTGATTGTCGAAGATGAGGCTCTCATTGTTGAGGTTCTCAAAAATATTCTGACCGGGAGTGGTTACGCCCCGTTGGCCGTTGCTTCCGGAGAGGAAGCAATTCAACGGGCCGTCGAAGTTCGCCCGGATCTGGTGTTGATGGATATTCACCTGGCCGGAGAGATAGACGGGGTGGAAGCCGTCGAACAGATCCGCGCCCACCTGGACATTCCCGTGATTTATCTGTCAGGTAATGCCGATGAGGTCTCGGTGCAACGGGCCAAGATAACCGAACCGTACAGCTTTCTCGTCAAGCCTGTTCAGGAAAAGGAACTACTGGCCACCATCACCACAACACTCTACAAGCACCAGATGGAAGGAAAATTAAAAGAAAGCGAGGAAAGATTACGCAGCTTTATGGCTGCGGCCACCGAATCCTTCTCTCTGTGGGATGCGGACCTCAACCTGGTTACGATCAATGAAGCCGGCCTCGGGTTTTTTCCACCCGGAACCGGAAAAGAAGCTATGATAGGCAAAAATATTCTGGAGATTTCGCCGGGTCTCGAGGAAACAGGGTTATATGACCA
The DNA here is from genome assembly GCA_964460505.1 of uncultured Caldilineaceae bacterium. GTDB lineage: Bacteria > Chloroflexota > Anaerolineae > 4572-78 > J111 > J095. Next base: position 4,854 of record CAYWSS010000001.1, read on the forward strand.
GGCCCTGCAGGTTATTGAGACGGGAGCGCCCTTATTTGCAGAACCCGTTGTGCCCCATCCTAAATTTGGAGAGGTGTTTCTAACGGTGAGGGCTTTCAAAGTAGGCGATGGACTTGGGGCGACAGTCGCAGATGTCACCGAGCAAAAGCGGGCGGAGGAGGCCCTGCGACAGCACAACCGCAATCTGGTGCTGCTCAATCGAGCGGGCCGGGCGTTTATCTCCTCTCTCGACCTGGATCAGGTGTTCAGCACCGTCCTGGAGGGGGTGCGCCACATGCTGGAGGTGGTTGCCTGCTCAATCTGGTTGGTTGATCCGGAGACGAACGAACTGGTCTGCCGGCAGGTAACCGACCCCCAAAGCGAGGTCGTGCGCGGCTGGCGGCTGGCGCCGGGAGAGGGACTGGCCGGCTGGGTGGTCCGGCACGGAGAGAGTCTGAACGTACCCGACATCCGGACTGATGAGCGCCACTATAAAGGCGTAGATCAACAAACCGGGCTAGCGCTGCGTTCCATTCTCACCGTTCCCCTGCAGGTCAAAGAAAATGTAATCGGCGTGATTCAAGCGGTGGATGAGGAGGCCGGCCGCTTCACCCCAAACGATCTGAGGTTGCTGGAGTCGCTGGCAGCGTTTGCGGTGATTGCTATCGAAAATGCGCGCATATACGATCTGGCGCAGCAGGAGATCACGGCCCGCATGCAGGCGCAGGCGGCATTGCAGAAAAGCGAGACGCGTTACAAACGGCTGCTCGAATCAGTTACGGATTATATTTATACAGTTCAGGTCGAGAGTGGTCGTCCGCGCGCAACTTCCCACAGCCCGGGCTGCGAAGCGGTGACCGGCTATACACCGGAGGAATACGAGGCTGATCCGCAGCTTTGGCACCGAATGGTTTATGGAAAAGACCAACCCGCTGTAATGGAACAGGCTACCGGGCTACTTTCCGGAGAAATGATGCCACCCCTCGAACACCGAATTACTCATAAAAATGGGTCCATCCGTTGGGTGCGGAATACGCCGGTACTGCGATACGATAAAAAGGGGCGTTTTGTCGCTTACGATGGTCTGATAAGTGACGTCACCGAGCACAAGCAGGCGGAGGAGGCGTTGCGGGAAAGCGAGCAACAATTATCCCTGATATATGATTCGACTGGCGATGTACTTTATTACCTGGCTGTTGAACCTGATGATTGCTTCCGCTTCCTGTCTGTCAATCCGGCATTTTTGGAGGCTACCGGGCTGGCTGAAGACCAGATTGTTGGCAAGCGCATTGAGGAGGTGATACCGGAACCATCTATCCGGATGGTCAGGGACAATTACAAAAAAGCTATTGAGGAGACCGGGATTGCCTGTTGGGAAGAAGCCTCCGAATACCCTGCCGGGGTAAAGGTTGGAGAAGTCAGCATTGCGCCTATTTTCGATGATAATGGAATTTGCACCCATTTGGTCGGCTCCGTCCACGACATCACCCAGCGCAAGCAGGCGGAAGAGGCGCTGCAAAAGTATTCCGCGCGGCAGGAAGAGAGGGTTGAGGAACGCACCCGGGAACTGAAAGAAGCCCAGGAACAACTGGTGCGGCAGGAGAAGCTGGCCGTGCTGGGCCAACTGGCCGGCGGGGTGGGCCACGAACTGCGCAACCCGATGACCGCCCTCTCCAACGCCGCCTACTTTCTCCAACTGACCCTGCCCGAGGCCGGCGAGACCACCCGGGAATATCTGGATATCATCGCCTCAGAGGTGCGCCGCTCGGAGAAGATTGTCTCCGACCTGTTGGGCTTTGCCCGCACCGGGCCGGCCGAAAGAGAGGAGATTGCGGTTTTGGCCCTGATCGACCCACTATTGAAGCAGTATCCCCCACCCCCAGGCGTACAGGTAAGCACCGATATAGCCGTTGACCTGCCTCCGGTGTTCGTCGATCCCGGACAGATTGAGGTGGTGCTGGTCAACCTGGTCACCAATGCTTACCAGGCTATGCCTGCAGGGGGCCGGCTCAGCGTGCAAGCCGGCGGCAATCAGGACAAGGTGTCTCTCTCCATCACCGATACCGGTACCGGCATCTCCCGGGAGAATCTGGAAAAGCTTTTCGAACCCCTCTTCACCACCAAGGCCAGGGGCATCGGGCTGGGTTTGGCCGTTTCCAAAAACCTGGTGGAGGCCAACGGGGGCAGCATCGAGGTAGAGAGTGAAGCAGGCAAAGGCAGCACCTTCAGAACTATTTTGCCCATCAAAGGGAACGGTTCATGAGCAAAAAATTAAACATTCTGATTGTGGACGACCACCACAACATTGCCAGGACCCTGGCAGATATCTTGAAATTCAAGGGGTACCAGGCTGAGGTTGCTCACTCCGGCCCCGAAGCTTTGGAAAAGGTGGATGGCGGTGACCTGGACTGTGTTTTGAGCGACATCAAGATGCCGGGGGTTAATGGGGTACAGCTCTATCGAACCATCAAGGCCCGACAGCCTGATTTGCCGGTGGTGTTGATGACCGCCTACTCGGCTGATAATCTGGTCAAGGAGGGCCTGGCAGCAGGCGTTGTTGCCACCCTGACCAAGCCGTTGAGCTTCGACCTGTTGTTCACCTTTTTCTCCTTCCTGAAAAAGAAACGTTCGATTGCCATCGTAGACGACAACTCCCACTTCTGCCGGACGTTGGGTGACGTCTTGCAAGCGCGAGACTTCGCCGTGGTTCAGGTTACTGACCCGCAGGGTGTTATAGAGCATGTCGGGACAGAGAGACAAGTGGTGCTGCTGGATATGCAGTTGGCCGGCCAAAACGACCTGACAATTTTTAAGAAGATCAGGGAGCGACATCCCCATCTGCCGGTGATCCTGATGACCGGCTCTAAAGAGGAGATGGCCCTGGAAATAGAGACTGCCCTGGAGATGGGGGCCTACACCTGTCTTTACAAACCCTTTCAGATAGAGGAACTTTTTCAACACTTGACCGAAATCTACCACCGGGAATTGAGCCGGATTTTGAAGCGGCATTAGTATTTTGAACAGTACTTACGCAGTTTAGAGCAGAATTAGCTGAATGAGAGAATTTTATTCTAATATTCTGCCGATTCTGCTCTAAATGAGGCGTAAAACCACATACTGAACGGCAACTGCGTAAGTACTGTTGAAAATAGATTTACCAAAACCGATAATTTCGAGGGAGGTAAAATATGTGTACCCAAACAAATATCCTCGTCGTGGATGATGATCCCCATCCCAGAAAAACCCTGTCCGATATTCTCCGGATCAAGGGATATGTTCCCACAACCGCGGCCACAGGCCGGGAAGCCCTGCTCAAGATTAAAGAAAAAAAGCCTGTGGTGGCCCTGATTGACCTTAAGCTGGAGGATATGTCCGGCCTGGAACTGATGAGGCAGGTCAAAGCCTGTTGCCCTGAGGTGGAATGTATCGTGATCACCGGGCACGCTTCGCAGGCTTCGGCCATAGAAGCGGTCAATCTGGGCGCCTACGGCTACGTGCAAAAACCCTACGATGTCGAGCAACTGCTGGTAACCATCCGCAGGGCAATTGAGAAGCAGGAGACAGAGCGGGCGCTGCGACAGCGAAATCACGAATTGGTCCGGCTTAACCAGATCAACCAGACGCTCAACTCCTCCCTCGATCTGAATCAGGTACTGATTACTATTCTGGAAGAGGCGTGTCATCTGCTGGATGTGAGTGTCGGCTCGGTCTGGTTGATCGATCCGGGAACGGATGAACTGATTTGCCGGCAGGCCATCGGCCACCACCACCAGAATGTGCGCGGCTGGCGGTTGGCGCCGGGCGAAGGGATTGCCGGTTGGGTGACGCGCCACGGCGAGAGCCTGAATGTGCCGGATGTCCAGACCGACAAACGCCACTTCAAGGAAGTGGACCGGCACATCGAGCTGGCGCTACGCTCCATTCTCAGTGTCCCGCTGCGGGTTAAACAGCATGTAATTGGCGCGCTCCAGGTCGCGGATGCCCGCGCAGATTATTTCGGCCCGACACACCTGACCTTGCTGGAGATGCCGGCCGCAATGGCGGCTGTGGCTATCGACAATGCGCAGTTGTACGAAAAAGCGCAGCAAGAGCTGGTCGAGCGCAAGCGGGCAGAGGAGGCCCTGCAGGAAAGTGAAAAACGGTTCCGGGCTGTTGTAGAAACTGCAAATGATGCCATCATCGCGATTGACAGCCGGGGAAATATAATTTCCTGGAACCAGGGCGCGGAAGTTATGTTTGGTTATGCGGCTGATGAGACAACCGGCCACCCCCTGAGTATGATAATACCCGGGCGATTTTACAAAGCCCATCAAGATGGCTTAAGGCGGGTGGTTTCAGGGGAGGAACCCCGTATTATTGGAAAAACGGTTGAGTTGGTTGGCCTTAAAAAAGACGGCAGCGAATTCCCCCTGGAGCTGTCCCTGGCGGCCTGGCAATCGGGGCAAGAAATTTTCTGCACCGGCATCATCCGCAATATTACCGGGCGCAAACAAACCGAGAAAGAAATTCTCCGCCGCAACCGCGGACTGGCGCTGCTCAACCGGGTCATCGCCGCCTCAGCCGCCGGTCTGGAGCCGGTGGCGGTGCTGGAAACCGCCTGCCGTGAATTGGCCCTGGCCTTTAATGCGCCCCAGGCAGCGGCGGCTCTGTTAGACGAGAAAAAAACAAGGGCGGTCATTGTGGCCGGCTATCAGGCCGAGGGCCAGCTGCCGGCCCTGCACCAGACCATCCCGGTTGAAGGCAACCCCTTGTTCCGATACTTGCTCAAGCACAAAATATCGCTGGCCGTGGACGATGCCCAACATGACCCGCGCCTGGCCCCCATTCACAACCTGATGCGCCAACAAGGGACCGTATCGCTGCTCATCCTGCCCCTTTTTATTGAGGAAGAAGTTGTGGGCAGCCTGGCCCTGGGCAGCACCGAGTTGCGTCCCTTCCTGCCCGAAGAAATCAACCTGGCCCGGAACGTGGCCGACCAGGTAGCCGGGGTTCTGACCCGATCGCATCTTGACAAAGAACGCCGGCAGTTAGCAGAGCAAATTCGCCAGTCCCAGAAAATGGAAGCAATCGGCCAGTTGACCGCGGGCATTGCCCACGACTTCAACAATCTGTTAACCGTCATCAACGGTTTTGCCGAGTTGCTCCAAATAGAGCTTCCCCCCGGCAGCCCATACCAGGAACCGGTGGACCGTATTTTGGGGTCAGGCCAGCGTGCCGCCAGTCTGGTCCGCCAACTTATGGTTTTTAGCAATAAGCAAATTATCGAACCGAAGATCATGAACCTCAACAGTGTGGTGACCGAGATAGACAAGATGCTCCGACGTATCATCGGCGAACACATTGAACTGGAGACAAGCCTGGCCCCGGCCCTGTGGGCGGTCAAAATCGACCCGGCCCAAATTGAGCAGATCATCCTCAACCTGGCGGTCAATGCCCGGGACGCGATGCCGGGGGGCGGTCAGTTGACGATTGAAACAAACAACGTGGTGTTGGATAAGGCCCATGCAGCCGGCCATTTTGGCGTGCAACCGGGGGGGTACGTCCAGTTGACCATCGGCGATACGGGGGTGGGGATGAACGAGGAAGTCAGCAGGCATATCTTTGAGCCATTCTTTACCACCAAAGAGATAGGCCAGGGGACCGGTTTGGGATTAGCGACCGTCTATGGAATCATTAAGCAGAGTGGCGGGGACATCTGGGTTTATAGCAAACCGGGTCAGGGCTCGACCTTTAATATCTACCTGCCACGCGTCGAACACGCGAACAGCACCGAGTTCCGGCAGGATAAATCCGGTAACTTACCCCGGGGAACAGAAACCGTGCTGTTGGTTGAAGACGAGCTGTCGGTCCGAGATCTGGCTGCCCAGGTGTTATGCGGGCAAGGCTACACCGTACTGGAGGCGGCCGATGGTCAGGAGGCGCTGGGGCTGGCTCAGGAGTACAGCGGAGAAATCCAGCTTTTGCTTACCGACGTGGTGATGCCAAAAATGGGGGGCAAAACGTTGACCAACCGGTTTCGCCCGATACGCCCCAACACCAAAGTTCTTTTCATTTCGGGTTACACAGATAACACTATTTCCCATCACGGGGCGCCAGACTCCGGCGTTGCGGTCTTGCAAAAGCCCTTTTCACCAAAAATACTGGTGCATAAGGTGCGCGAGGTGTTGGATGCACCTCAACCTGAAAACTCCGCACAATTAAGGTGACAGTCACTTTTGCCCCAAATTCAAGGTCGATTTTGAAAAATATGGCGCATTTTTGACCAATTTAAGTGACTGTCACCTGTCAAAATATTTCTGTGGAGTTCTCAGCAACAAGCGCATCGATGAGCTTGAGAGCCGGCGGCCGGGCTTGAATAGAAAGGTCAAATATGAGTACAAACACGAATATTCTCATCGTAGATGATGACCCCAATATCCGCAAGGGCCTCTCAGACATCCTCAGGTTCAAGGGATATACTCCTAAAGCTGTGGGCAAAGCCAAGGAAGCCCTGGCTGTGATCAGAGAGGAAGTGCCGGTTGTCGCGCTGATTGACCTTAAGTTAGAGGATATGTCCGGCCTGGTGCTAATGAAGACAATAAAAACCTATTGCCCTGCTACGGAGTGCATCGTGCTGACCGGGTATGCCTCGCAGGCCTCGGCCATCGAGGCGGTCAACCTGGGCGCCTACGGCTACGTGCAGAAACCTTACGATATGAATCAATTGCTGATGACCCTCCGCCGGGCCATCGAAAAGCAGCAGGCGGAGGAGGCGCTGCGGATGAGCCGGGAGGAATTCCGCCGGGTCATCAATTCCATCAGCGACCATATTTATGTAACCCGAGTCTCTGAAAAAGGGGAGCACACAAACCTTTATATTTCCCCCAACGTTGAAGCCTTAACCGGCTACGCTCCGGAAAAGTTTATGGCCGACTGGGGCTTCTGGCTATCAACGGTAATCCGCCCTGACGACAGGCATGCCGCCGCAGCCCAACTGGCGCAGTTGATCCGGGGGCAGAACAGCGAGGCAGAGTATCGCCTGGTCCGGCCCGACGGTGAAGCTATCTGGGTGCGGGATAGCGCCAGGGTAGAAAGTGAAGGCCAGTCCAAAGTTATTTACGGGGTGGTCAGCAATATCACCGCTCGAAAGCAAGCCGAAGCAGAAGTCCTTCGCCAAAGAGACCGGGCCAAAGCGCTGGCCGACGCCTCCCGAGTTTTCGCTCAGGCCGGCCAGGACCTGGCGAGCCTCCTGGATGCGGTGATCCGGCGCATCGCCGAGCACCTCGGCGACGTCTGTATCGTCACCCTTCTGTCGGAAGACCGGCAGTGGCTCGAGCCGGCGGCCTGGTATCATCCAAACCCGGACGCCGCAGCCATGTTGGATGATATTCTGGCCTCGACGCCCTATCGTCTGGATGAGGGACTGGATAGCCGCGTGGTAAAAAGTGGTGAACCGTTGTATATCCCCGTTGTGCGACCGGAACAGATCCACGACTGGGTCAGGCCGGAACAGGGGTCATTTATTGAACGTTTCGGGGTGCATAGCCTGTTGATTGTGCCATTGCAGGTGCAGGAGCGTGTCATTGGGACAGTGAGCCTTGGGCGAAATAAAACCAGGCCGGCCTATACCGGTGATGATCAAATACTTTTAGCAGATCTGGCCAACCGGGCCGGGATGGCCATCCGGAATATGCAACTTCTGGAGGCCGTCGGGAAACATAGTAGAAACCTGCAAAGGTTATCGACCCAACTGATCAAGGCCCAGGAAGCGGAACGCAAGCGGATCTCCCGGGAATTGCACGACGAGATGGGCCAGGCATTGACAGCAATCAGTATTAACCTGGCCGCTATCAAAAAAGAACTGCCCCCGGATCTGGCCGCCAAAACCGGGAAGAGGTTGGCCGAAACCAGTTTGCTGGCCGGGCAGATATTAGAGCAGGTCCGCGAGATGTCCTTTGACCTGCGGCCCAATATGCTGGATGTTCTCGGCCTGGTCCCCACGTTGCGCTGGTACGTGAACCGTTACAGTGCCAGATTGAACCTCAAGGTTGAGTTTGAAGTGATTGGATTCGACGAACAGAGGTTGTCTCCGGAAGTGGAAACGACGCTCTACCGCATTGTGCAAGAATCTTTGACCAACGTGGCCAGGTATGCCCGGGCCGGCCGGGTACGCCTACACCTACAGTTTAAAGACTCCACCATAAGCGCTTTAATTGCTGATGACGGCCGGGGCTTTGATGTGGAAGAGCTTAGCAGGCGTGAAACAACACAGCACGGTATGGGCTTGTTAGGCATACAGGAAAGAGCGGCGGCCCTGAGGGGCAGGGTCACTATTCAATCACGTCCGGGAGAGGGAACCCGGCTATTTGTAGAAGTACCGTGGGAGGATCAATGATGAGCAAGATAAAAGTGTTGCTGGCCGAGGATCATACCATTGTCCGCAAGGGGCTGCGCGCCCTGTTAGATGATGAGGCGGACATCGAGGTTGTAGGAGAAGCTGAAAATGGGAGAGAAGCCCTTGACCAGGTTCAACAGGCGTCCCCCGACATCGTGCTGATGGATATCTTAATGCCGGTCCTCAACGGCCTGGAAGCCACTCGCCAAATCAAGAAAGATTTCCCCGAAGTTAAAGTTTTGATTTTGACGATGCACACCAGCGAGGAATACATCTTTCAAATCTTACAGGCCGGGGCCTCGGGCTACCTGGTTAAGCAAACCGCACCCACAGAGCTGGTCCTGGCCATTCGGGCCGTTCACCGGGGCGAATCATTCCTCAGTCCTCTGGTATCCAAAAATGTCATTAAAGAGTATATCCGGCAAGCCGAAATGATGGGACAACAGAACAGTTACGACAACCTGACCAACCGCGAGCGAGAGGTCCTGCAACTTCTGGCCGAAGGTCACTCGAACCAGGCGGTGGCTGAACTCCTGCATATCAGTGTAAAAACGGTTAAAACCCACAGAATGCATCTTATGGAGAAGCTCAACCTCCACACCATGGTAGAACTAATCAAATACGCCATCCGTAAGGGGCTGATCGACCTGAGCTGATCGCTTTTCCAGATTATAAAATAAAAAACACAAAGAGACCATGACAAAAGTCAGGTCTTTTTTTTAAAAAAATCAGCCTTTGGCCGATAGTCAGGCCCCCCAAATTCTGTCATACTGGATACAGGAGAATGGGTTCTTACCAAACAACAGAAGATAATTTACCCAATTCGCCAAAGGAGAGGCCATGCCAACAGTGAAAATACTACTTGCAGATGACAACGCTCGCTTTCGACAACGCGTTAAAGAATTTCTGGCTTCCGAGCCGGACATCCAGGTTATTGGAGAGGCCGCAAACGGCCGGGAGGCCATCCGCAAGGCGGAAGACCTCCGGCCGAATCTGATACTTATGGATCTTATGATGCCGGGGATGAACGGGCTGGAGGCCACTCGCCGGCTCCATCGTAATATGCCGACCATCAAAATTATCATTTTGACGATGTTTGAAACAGCGGAGTTTCAGGAAGCGGCTATGCACGCCGGCGCCGGCGGTTACGTGGTCAAGAAAGATTTGATCGAGGCGTTGCTACCGGCTATTCGACAAGTAACCGGTACATCTTTGAATAAACCCGCATTATCAGAAGTGCCCTTGAATTCCGATGGGCACGCAGGGGAGCCGCCTATAAAGCGGGGCTTCGCACGCACCGGATGACACCCCGCCTGTGGCTCGGTCGGAGACCGGCCACAGCGGGAGAATTTTGATGGGCACGCATGGGGAAAACATATGGACAAAGCAATCTAAAAACACTCAAAAAAGAAATTTTCCATCGTATCAAGTTATTGTAAGTAAAGTTGCAAACCTACGGGAGGATAAAATGGAAGCTCAGAACGAAAAGATCAAGTTTATTCATTCAATGAAAGGCCAGTTGATAATGTTGTTTCTGGCCATATCTCTTATTCCCCTGGCCCTGGTGGGGTTTCTGCTTTATAACCGGGCCAACACCGCCTTGCAGGAAGAGGCCTTTGCCAAGCTCGAAGTAGCCCAGCAGATTAAAAAGGACCAGATTGAGAATTACTTCGCCGAACGGCAGGGCGATATGGGCGTGCTGGTGGAAACGGTCAGCACCCTGCGTGAGGAGGCAATTGCCAAGCTCGTAGCCATGCGGGAGATCAAGAAAAGCCAGATCGAGAACTACTTTGAAGTGATGCAGGGCCAATTGAAAATCTTGAAAGACGACCCTTACGTGATGCAGGCCCTGGTCGAGTTCGACGAAGCCTTTAAAGCAGGCGGCGACCGGGTTGACACCGCGGAGTGGAACGCCCCGGCCAGGAAATATGATAGCCGGCTGGGGAATATTATGGCAGATAACGGCTGGTACGATATATTCCTGATCGACACCGACGGCGATATTGTCTATACCGTGATGGGCGAGTCGGACCTGGGCATGGTCATTCCCGACAGCGACCTGAAAAACTCCAGCCTGGGCAAAGCTTTTCAGGCCGCGCAGACGATGGGCGCAGATGAAATTGCCGTGGCAGATTTTGCCCCCTATGCTCCTTCTAATGGAGAGCCGGCAGGCTTTATGATGGCTCAAATGAGGGATGAACGGGGCGCGCTGGAAGGTTATGTTGCATTCCAGATACCCCTTGACAAAATCACCGCCATTATGAGCGAACGCGCCGGGATGGGCGAAACGGGCGAAACCTACCTGGTGGGGCCGGACAAGTTGATGCGCTCAGACTCCTACCTTGACCCGCTAAACCACAGCGTTGCCGCCTCTTTTGCCAACCCCAGCGAGGGCAGTGTGGAAACCGAAGCCGCAAAAGCCGCCCTGGCCGGCGAAACCGCCGCCGATGTCATCATTGACTATAACGGCAACCCGGTCCTCTCCGCCTACACCCCGCTTCAAATTGGAGATACCACCTGGGCGCTGCTGGCTGAAATTGACGTGGCCGAGGCGTTCAGTCCCAAAGATGAAGCAGGCGAGTACTTCTTTGCCAAATATCAACAGATGTACGGCTACTACGATTTGTTCCTAATCAACCCGGACGGCTACGTCTTCTACACCGTGGCCCAGGAGGCCGACCACCAGACCAACATGGTCAATGGGGCCTACAGCAGTTCTAACCTGGGTAACCTGGTTCAAGAGGTGTTAGAAACCAAAACATTTGGCTTTGCCGATTTCAAACCCTACGAACCCAGCGCCGGCGCCCCCGCCGCCTTCATCGCCCAGCCGGTGATGCATAGGGATGAAGTAGAGCTTATTGTCGCCCTGCAACTACCGCTTGAAGGCGTCAACGCCATTATGAGCGAACGCGCCGGGATGGGTGAAACGGGCGAAACCTACCTGGTAGGGCCGGATAAATTGATGCGCTCCGACTCCTATCTGGACCCCGAAGGCCACTCGGTGACGGCCTCCTTTGCCGGTACGCTTGAGCAAAACGGGGTAGACACCACCGCCAGCCGGGAAGCCCTGGCCGGCCAGCCGGGCGAGCAGATCATCACCGATTACAACGGCAACCCGGTTCTCTCCAATTACAACCCCATCGATGTCTTCGGGACGCGCTGGGCCATCATCGCTGAAATTGACCAGGCCGAGGCTTTTGCTGTCGCCCGGAATATGCGGGTCCTGGCGCTGGGCATTATCGGGGTGGTGGCGGTGATCGTGGCCGGGGTGGCCTTCTTTAGCGCCAACAGGATCGCCAACCCGATTATGCTGGTGGCCGCAGGCGCTACTCGCCTGGCCGTTGGCGATGCGGAACTGACCGGGATGGATTGGAACAAAATCGCCAAAATCAACGCTCGCAAAGATGAACTGGGCCTGACCGGGCGGGCCTTCTCTGCTTTGATCGAGTACTTTAAGGAGATGGTTGCCGCCGCACAATGCATCGCTGATGGCGATTTGTGCGCCGATGTACAGCCCAGAGGCGATACCGACCTGCTGGGCAACGCCTTTAGCCAGATGATCGCCAACCTGCGCAATCTGGTGAATCGAGTGGCCAGCACCGCCGCCAATGTTAGCGCCGCTTCTACGCAACTTTCCTCCGCCGCTAATCAGTCCGGGGAGGCCACCGCTCAGGTGGCAGCCACTATTCAGCAGGTGGCGGGCGGAACGGCTCAGCAAGCGGCCAGCATGACCACAACTACAAACACGGTAGAGCAAGTGACCCGGGCCATTGAGGGGGTGGCTATCGGCGCGCAAGAGCAGGCTACGGCTGTAGGCAAATCTTCGGTCATCACCAATCAGATTTCTCAGGTCATCGAGCTGGTTTCCGTCAATGCGCAGGTGGGCGCCACCGATTCGGCCAAAGCCGCCACCACTGCCCGTTCCGGCGCAGACACAATTGAAGCCACCATCAGCGGGATGGAAAGTATCCGGGCTAAAGTGGGCTTGTCTGCCCAAAAAGTGCAGGAAATGGGGCAGCGCTCCGATCAAATTGGGGCCATTATCGAAACCATCGACGACATCGCCAGCCAGACCAACCTGCTGGCCCTCAATGCCGCCATCGAAGCCGCCCGGGCCGGAGAGCACGGCAAAGGTTTTGCCGTAGTGGCCGACGAGGTTAGAAAACTGGCTGAAAAATCGGCAGGGGCTACGAAGGAAATTGCCGGACTGATTAAAGGCATCCAGGAGACGGTGGCCGACGCGATAACCGCGATGGACCAGGGCGCCGCCGAGGTTGAGATTGGGGTGAGCCGCGCCAATGAAGCTGGGCAAGCCCTTAAAGATATTCTGGAAGCCGCTGAAGCGGTGAACCAGCAGGTGGAAGATATTGCCGCCGCCGCCGAGCAGATGAGTGCCTCCTCGTTAGAACTGGTAGGTGGCATGGAAACGGTCTCCGCAGTGGTGGAACAAAACACTGCTTCCACCCAGGAGATGGCCGCCGGCTCTGCCGAAGTTATGGATGCCATTGAGAACATTGCTAGCGTAACCGAAGAAAACAGCGCCGCGGTGGAAGAAGTGAGCGCCGCCGCCGAAGAGATGAACGCCCAAACTGAAGAGGTCTCCGCTGCGGCCCAGGCCTTGAACGAAATGGCCGAAGGTTTAACGGCGATCATTGCTCAGTTTAAACTGGCGGAAGATCAGAATATTGTGGGCCAGATTGAATTGTTTAAGCAAAGTCACCTGCGCTGGGTGCAGAAGTTAGAAGATATGCTGGCCGGCAAACAAAGCTATCACCAGGAAAATCTTGATGAGCACACCGAATGTACGCTGGGGCAGTGGTACTACGGCCGGGGAATAACCGATTCCGGCCACCTGCCGGAGTTTGCCCGGCTCGAAAAGCCACATGTTCAAATTCACCGGCTGGTGCACGATGTTGTATCCGATTACAACCGGGGCGACCGCGACGGCGCGGAAGCCGGTGTAGCCGAGGTAGAACGGCTTTCGCACGAGATTGTGAATCTGCTGGACCAGTTGGAACGACGCATTGACGGCGGCGGGGCATCAACCGGATATACCCCGCACGGTAATGGCCACAATCATAAAAAATCCAGTGATCAACATCAAGCCCGGCCAACCTTGCCGGTAATGTAATACAGTACTTACGCAGTTGCCGTTCAGTATGTGGTTTTACGCCTCATTTAGAGCAGAATCGGCAGAATATTAGAATAAAATTCTCTCATTCAGCTAATTCTGCTCTAAACTGCGTAAGTACTGGTAATAACCGTAGCCCCAATAAACTTTGCAGAGAATGGCTGCGGTCAACTGCAATTGGAAATCAGGGGCGTGTAATTATGGAAAATCAACTGGTGATCTTTGAACTGGCCGGTGAACACTACGGCGTAGATATTGTCGCTGTAGAAGGTATCATCAAAATGCAAGATATTATCGCCGTACCCCACACGCCGGCGTTTGTAGAAGGCGTCACCAATTTGCGCGGAGCTGTGCTGCCGGTGGTCGATATGCGTAAGCGGTTCGGGCTGCCGCAGGCAGAGGAAACCGGGGCGACCCGCCTCGTTGTGGTCGAAATGAATGGCGGCACGGTGGGCATGGTCGTAGATGGGGTGACCGAGGTGCTGCGCGTGTCGGCAGAAGATATCGAGCCGCCGTCGCCGATGGTCACCACAGTCGACACGGTCTTTATCACCGGCATTGCCAGGGTGGATGAACGGTTGATCATCTTACTGGATTTGAGCAAGGTTCTCTCCACGCAGGAGCAAGCGGCATTGGAAACAATGCCGGTTCCGGCTTAAAGATATGGGTGTGTTTGCGGCTGGTGCCGGCAGGTAAGGTGTTCAAGCGTATGCGGCGTCTGGTTCGTGACCTGGCTCGCCAGACCGACAAGCTGGTCGATCTGGTTTTGGAAGGCGGAGAGACCGAGATTGACAAGGCCCTGGTGGACCGGCTCTATGATCCCCTGATGAAGAATCGCGCTTGGCTCGGTCGGAGACCGGCCACAGCACCGGATTTACCGAATATGTACTACGGGAATCCCAAACGGTAAAAACGCGGCACAATTAAGATGACAGTCACTTTTGTTCCAAATTCGAAATCTATTGTAATGGTTCAGAATTAGTTACAGAAAGCTTATTGGTCATTAATATTGCCGCGTCCCTTACCCGCCTGTTAACGAGGTCTGGATATCGCGTTTTAGGAACGGCTGCTTCCGGTGAGGAGGCGCTTCGGCAGGTGGCCCAGGCGCCTGTCGATTTGGCTCTGATAGACATTAACCTGGCGGGAACATTGAATGGCATTGAGACGGCTACTCAAATTCGGGCCCGGTTTGACATCCCGGTGGTGCATTTGACGAACTGTCCGGTGGAGGCCGAGCGGGCCGCAGAACTGGCCCAGGCTAATGAACAACTTCGGCGTAAAATCAGCGAGCATGAGCTAACCGAGAAGGCGTTATGGGAGAGCATCGGGCTATTTCACCAGATCACAGAGCATACCAAGGTTGTTTTCTGGGTTATCGATCGGGAGAGCCGCCAGGTGATCTCCATCAACCCGGCCTGCGAGGAGATATGGGGGCGCACACAGGTGAGTTTATGTGCGGAACCCGATTCCTGGTTTGGTGACGTCCACCCGGGAGATCGGGAGCGGGTGAGAAGCGGTTTTCGGCAGTTGTGCCGGGAAGGGGGACACTACAATGAAGTGTACCGGATCGTGTGGCCCGATGGGTCGATCCGGTGGGTCCAGGATCGCGGTTTTTTAATTCGCCATGATTTAGAAGAATCTGACCGCATCGCCAGGATTGTCATGGACGCCACCAGGTATAAGCAAGCCGAGAAATCGCTTCGCCACCGAAACCGCGAATTGACCCTCCTAAACCGGGTCATCGCTACTTCAGCCGCCAGCCTGGAGCAAGATATCATCCTGGAAACAGCCTGCCGCGAACTGGCCATGGCCTGGGGCATGCCCCAGGCATCCGCCTTCTTGTTGAACAAGAAAATGACAAAAGCAACAGTGGTGGCCGAGTATCTGACGGCGGGCCGCCCGCCGGCGCTGAACGAAGTTGTGCCGGTTGAAGGCAACCCCGTGATCCGGCACTTGCTCATCGACAGAGCGCCCTTGATTGTGACTGATGTCCAATCCACAAGGTATGACAGATCGCACATGCTGCCGGTCCGCGATTTTTTGCGCCGGCGCGGCACGGTTTCGCTGCTGCTACTGCCGCTTGTTATCCAGGACGAGGTGGTGGGCGCTCTGATGCTGGAAACCATTGAACAGCGCGACTTCCCGGCGGAGGAGGTCAGTTTGGCCTGGAACGTGGCCGACCAGGTGGCCGGAGCGCTGGCCCGGGTCCGTTTGGCTCAGAGCCACCAGCGTCTGAGCACAGTTATAGAGCAGTCTGCCGAGAGTGTGGTTATCTCCGATACCAGGCGGACCATTGTCTACGTCAATCCCGCCTTTGAGCAAA
This sequence comes from uncultured Caldilineaceae bacterium, assembly GCA_964460505.1. Classification (GTDB taxonomy): domain Bacteria; phylum Chloroflexota; class Anaerolineae; order 4572-78; family J111; genus J095. The sequence continues at coordinate 20,661 of CAYWSS010000001.1, forward strand.
TTTCCGGGTACAGCCACGCCGAAGCTCTCGGTCAGCGCTTTCCCCATCTTCTCAGAAGTTACAAACATCCCACCGCTTTTTACCAGGCATTGGAGGCAACCGTTGAGGCCGGACAGGTATGGCGCGGACGTATCATTAACAAAAAGAAAGACGGCGCCTTCTACACCGAAGATGCCGTCGTGACCCCGATACGGAACGAGAGCGGAGCCATTGTTAATTACGTGCAGGTTAGCCGTGACATGACCCGCGAGTTGCAACTGGAGGAGCAATATCAGCAGGCGCAAAAGATGGAGGCCGTTGGCCAACTGGCGGGGGGGATAGCCCACGACTTTAACAACCTGCTGACAGTGATGATGGGCTACACCGGGCTGGCCTTGCAAAAATTGCCCTCTGATAATCCCATCCGCAGCGATATCGAGATTATCCAAAAAAACGCCGAGCACGCCGCTAACCTCACCCGTCAACTGCTGATCTTCGCCCGCCGCCAACCCATCGAACCCAAAGTGCTGGACTTGAACGACATAATCCTCCCCATCAACAAAATGATGCGCCGCATCATCGGCGAAGACATCGAAGTGGTGACGCGGTCCGGGCCAGATCTGGGCCAGATCAAAGCAGACCCTGGTCAGCTCGAGCAAGTTCTGCTCAACCTGGTTATCAATGCGCGTGATGCTATGCCTGACGGCGGTAAACTGACCATCGAAACCGCCAACGTTACGTTTGACGACGCTTACGCCGGTCGGCACGCCGAGGTGACGGCTGGAGAATACGTGATGCTGGCTGTCAGCGATAATGGCCTCGGTATGACCAAGGAAGTCAAGTCTCGCATTTTCGAGCCATTCTTCACCACCAAGGAGACCGGCAAAGGCACCGGTCTGGGCTTGGCCACCGTCTTTGGCATTGTCAAGCAGAGTGATGGCCACATTTGGGTCTACAGCGAAGAAGGGCAAGGCACGACCTTTAAGGTCTACTTGCCCCGGATCGAGCAAGCCGGCAAATCTCTCAAACTGTGTGATCAAGCCGGCATCTTCCCCCGGGGAACGGAGACCGTACTCCTGGCGGAAGACGAGCCAATGGTCAGAGAAGTGGTCGGCTCTTTGGGACTTTCCGTGCAATCGCCATAATTGGGCTGATACCCCTGCGACATATTGTGGCGCAGTAATAAGTGAGCCACTGAATGTGGGGGTGGGATTCCAAGTTGCACGGAATCTCCCAGAGAGCCAAGTGGTCGTCAACATCTTGCGTTCTCAGGGTTACACCGTCCTGAGTGCAGTCCATGGTCAGGAGGCTCTGCGTTTGTCCCAAGAATATAACGGGGAAATCCAGCTCTTAGTGACCGATGTGGTTATGCCCCAAATAGACGGCAAAATGTTGGCCGAGCGCGTCAAGACGATGCACCCCAATACCAAAATCTTGTTTATTTCGGGCTACACAGAAGAGGCCATCCTGCAGCACGGCGTGCTGGAGTCCGGGGCGGCTTTCATCCAGAAGCCTTTTTTGCCGTCCACACAGGTTTGCAAGGTGCGTGCGGTACTGGATGAAACGCGACAGGTTTGAGAGGAGAGGAGTCGGACAGTCCCTTGGGGGACGACACCGGGAGTGGTAGAATCGAGGCAGTCGATCTCCTCATAGTATCTAACGGATTAACTTAGGCAGTTCCAGAATTTAAATCATTCCAAAAAAGTGATAAAGTTAGCCAGCATCCGCAAAAAATAAGGAGCAGAAGCAACTGATGGAACTAACAGGGATACTGAAAGGGATATTTACTGAAATCACAAAAACACTAAAGGGTAGTACTCAACGGGTATTTAAGGCCAGGGTGGTTAAGGCCATGGGCAAAGGCGGTCAACGACGAGCTGAAGCAGAATTGGGCTGGAATCGAGGTACAATTCGTAAGGGAACCCGAGAACTTGAGAGTGGATTTCAGTGCTATGATAACTTTGCAGCCAGAGGCCGAAAACCGGCAGAAGCGCATTTACCCCACCTGCTGGAAGACATCAAAGCCATTGCCGAGGCCGAAAGTCAAACCGACCCGACCTTCAAAACAACCCGGTTGTACATCCGGTTGAGTGCGACTGAGGTCAGGAAACAATTGATTGACCAAAAGGGTTATTCTGATGAGGAGTTACCGTGTGAAGAAACCATTCGCACCAAACTCAATAAACTGGACTATCATCCCAAAAGAGTAAAGAAAAGTCAGCCCTTGAAGAAAATACCTGAAACCGATGCCATTTTTGAACAATTGAAACTGGTCAATACCAAAGCTGATGCTGATCAAACGACCTTACGGCTCTCAGTTGATGCCAAAGGGACGGTTTTGTTGGCTTTGTTGTCCAGAGGAGGCCTTAGTCGACTTGAAGTGAAAGCCCTGGATCACGATTTTCGACCGGATAAAAGGGTCACCCCGGTCGGTGTTTTCCTGCCCCACGCAAAGCGCAACGAACTCTACATCTTTCTGGTGACCGGTTCTGTGACCAGTGATGCCCTTGTTGATTGCATTGATGCGGTTTGGGTTATGATTGCTGACCGGTTTCCTTTGGTTCAAACCCTGCTTATCAATCAAGACAATGGTCCAGAATGTCATAGCCGACGCACGCAATTTATGTATCGCATAACTGCTCTGGCTGATAAGTTCCAACTCTTTGTTCAGTTAGCTTATTATCCTCCTTATCATAGTAAATACAATCCCGTTGAACGAGCTTGGGGTGTTTTAGAAAATTATTGGAACGGTAGTTTGCTTGATTCGTTAGAAACTGTTTTCCGTTTTGCCCAAAATATGACTTATAATGGGGTTTATCCTGTTGTTGAAATTGTTAAAAAAACCTATCATACAGGTGTCAAATTAACCAACAAAGCGATGGATGCCTTAGAAAATCATTTTGAACGTTTGCCGGTTTGGAAAAGTGGTTTGTTCTTATCCGTCCCCTTCCTACTTGATTTTTGGGATCATTATTTTTCTGGAACTGCCTTACTCAAACCTCCATTTGATTCAGGTCGAGCACCATCCCCACATCACCATCTCCCAGCAGGGCACAGCCGGATACACCCTCGATGCTTGTCAGGAAACCCTGCAAGGGGCGAATCAACACCTGTTGCTGTCCCAGCAACTCGTCTACAGCCAAAGCGATAGCCTGTTCTGCACTGCCAACAACGACCATGACACAATCCTGGATGTTGCCGGCACTGTTAGCGCCGTTTAAAGTTTGGACAGGGACCAAATCCTCTCCCATGCGTAAGACGTTTTGGCTGCCATTGGCAGAGGAATGCACAATTTCGTTGTCGTCCGGCTTAATAATGCGTTGAACGATTCCAACGGGAACAACATAGTGGATGTGCCCTACCCGGGCCACCATGCCATCTACCACCACCATATCCAGGGGTAAATTAAGGGTAAAGCGATCGCCTTGGCCGGGCGAGGTGCTCAAATCGAGCCGCCCTTGATAGGTTTGCAGCTCTGCCTGGAGCGCAGCCAGATCAACCCCCTCCTGGCCGTTCCCGGCGCTAATTGGACCAAATCCGGGCTGTAAAACCCATTCTGACAGCTCGGCTGCCAAGGGGGTGCTGCCGTTGGTCCAACCCAGTTTCCGCGCCCGCTGAAGCACAACCTCAGGATTGAGGCCCTGACCATCATCTGTAACCACAATTTGGACTCGATCTTCACTTTTGTTAACGGCAACCGATATTTGTCCGGCAGCCGATTTGCCTTCCTCCCGGCGTTGGGGAGGCTCTTCAAGGCTGTGGGTTACCGCAAACCACACCAGGCGGCGCAGTGGGTCGGCCAGAATGTTCAAGGCGCGGTGATCCAGTTGGGTATCCGCTCCCTTCAAATTGAGTTCTATGCGTTTGTTTTGATGATTGGCCACCTCTTCCACCATCCGTTGCAGTGGGTCCAGAATTTGTGTCACCGGCTCAAGCCGCAATGACAAGGCCATTTCATGCAGTTGCTCCAGTTCTGAACCCATCTCTGTTTCCACCTGCGAGAGGGCGCTAAGGTCTGTAGCCCAGGTGTCTACCGTGTGTTGCAGTTTCTGGTAAGCGCCCTTCCAGTCATTACGCGCTTGTTGAAACAAGCGGTTCATGGTGGTCACCAGGTCCGCTTCCTGCAATCTGTCCACTATCCGGTGCAAAGTGGTATGGGTGGCCACCATACCCCCCACCGTTTCCATGAGGGTGGTCAGGGAATCCATATCAACCGCAGAGCGGTTTTCTACAACGCGCTCTGTTTGTGAGCTGTTTTTTGAGGGCGTGGGTACTTGCTGAACATCTTCCGGCGTTATGTCTTCTCGCATGGCGCAGGCTTGCAAGGTTAAATGGCGGCCTGTCGGGTCGATATCAGCTATAGTCTGAGCAACAGATTCATAAGAGGCCGCGGTAGACGTCAGAAAATTGAATAGCGAATGGTTGTTCCGGTAGACGGTGACGTTGGTCAGCAAACGCACTGTGCCTGATTGGGACCATTCATAAAAGGCGCCCATCACTTCTTCGTTCTCTTCTGTGTCCACCAGGATGGTATAAAAACTTTCGTTCGTCTGGAGCGCTTCGCCAATGGCTATCAGGGTGCCCGGCATCATCACCTCATCAAATTCAGGGGGCAGAAGCAGCAGATCCAGCACATCTCGGGTCACTTGCGAGACCCGACCTTCGGCGTTGCGGTACAAAATTTTCTTGGCCTCGGCTATCATCTCTTCGATGCGGCTCTGGGTCGGTGTTTGCGATTCACGGGTGGCTTCTATCAGCCAGCCCACTTCCGTAACATAGGTGCGGGTCAGGTTGATTAGGGGTTTGGTGGCTATCATTTCACCCTGAGCGACCCGGGCGTACAAATCTTCCATAGCCAGGGTTAAATGGGCGGGCCGTTCCATCTTGTAAAAAAGACAGCTATGGTAAATGGCCCGCAGCAGGTAAATCATCTCATCAAGCTGGCCCAGGTTCCATTCCTGAGCGCCGCCGGCGGCCAGAAATTGGGTTAGAGACTGCTCCAGCTCATCAATTAAAGTGCCCAGAGCGGCCAGATCAATAAAGACTCTTTCCGCATGCCAATTTCTGAACAGCCAGGCGATATCGGGCAATGAGTCACTTTCTTCCGGGTGAAGTGCCTGGACGGTCTCCTGAATGAGAGACAGTTTTTCAAAGAGGGTCAGCTCGATCTTTTTTAACTTGATACGGCGCGTTTCCTCATCTGTTTCCCGGACCGCTGCCAGCAGATCATCTGCCACGGTGACAATACCTTCGTAGCCAACCTGACCGGCGGCGTGTTTCAGGAAGTCTGCCGCGGTTTCAATTTGAGAAATGCTGTCCTGGTCGCCTTCTGCCAGCAAATCCATCGCGGCGTGCAGTTTGCCCAACTCTTCTTCGGCAATTTCCATAAAAAGTTGCACATAAATCGGGTCGGCGGCGCGGTGGGTAATTATCTCTTCCTGGCTCAAAGCATCTTCCGGCTCAAAGACCACCTCCTCCAGCAAATCATCAGAACTGTATAGCCCTTCCGGGGCGTGTTCCAGCAGCATTGCTTTCAGTTGGGCGTTTAATTCTTCGGTCTGGGCCGGGTCGGGATTAGCCCGGTGGGTCATGGCATATTCCAGCATCAGCCGCGATTGGTCCAGCGCCTTTAGCAGTAAATCGATCATTTCCGTGGTCAGGAGTACCCCCTGGTCTCTGACCAGGGCCACCAAATCCTCGGCGTAGTGAGCCAGGGCTTCGATGGTGGTCAGCCCCATGACCCGTACCCCACCCTTAAAGGTGTGCATAGAGCGAAACAAGCCGGGCACCTCTATGTTGTTGCCGGGGTCTGTTTCCAGCTTCAAGAGTGCGTCTTCCACCGCGTTCAGCATTTCTTTGCTTTCCTGGGCAAAGATTTGCCATACCTCTTCTATTTCTTCTTCATATTCATGTTGAGTTTCATGATCATTCATGGATAACCTCGCTTAATTATTTGGGTGTGACCAAAATGAGTTGGACGCCCCGTATTGCGTACTGCGTATTACGTAGATGAGGAAATTTTACGCTGTACGAAATACGCAATATTATAATGCCCTTTGGATACGCAAAATTTGGAACTGACTGCCCCTCATCCTGATTATTTGATCCCCAGCAAGTTATGAATTGTTTTCATGATTTCAGTGCCCCGTTCCTGCTCCAGGTCAAACGAGATAGCGCCGGAGGGTTTGCTGATAACCGCATCAGCCCCCAACTTGCGGGCCCTGGTTGCTTTTTCTGAACCGGCAGCGGTTACGGATGAGAGGACGAGAACCTTGGCTTTGCTTCGCATTTGGGCGTGGCGCAAAAACTCCAGCCCATCCATTTCCGGCATTTCAATATCCAGCAAAATCAAGTCCGGCCGTAATTTTGACAGTTGGCTTAACGCTTCCTTGCCATTTGAGGCATGACCTATTATTTGCAGGTTAGAGTCTTTGCTCAGCATATTCCGAATGGTGATGCGCATCATCACGGCGTCATCCACCACCATAATTTTGTGTTTTGTCATTTTGTTTTGTCTCCTGTGATAATAAAGGGGTTAGGGGCTGGGAGTTAGGAGTTAGGGAAAAGCTGACCCTATATCCATCAGTCCCCCTACTCCCTACTCCCTACTCCCTGATTCCTGATTAATATTGCCCGTACCCGCGTTCATCCCGGTCCATCGGCAGGACGACATTCTTTTTGCCCGGCGTGTTGCCGCCGTTTGCTTTGTCGGGTTGGGGGGCAGCGGCCGGGGCGGCGGCTGTTGATTGCTGCTTGACCATTTGCACGATTTGCTGCAATATTTCCGGTGTCAGGCCGGCGGGCAGCATACCTTCCATGCCGCCGCCAGTGTAAACCTCCTGCTCTTTCAACTGGAAGCGAGCCACTTCTTCGCGCATTCTGTCGGTCAGGTTGCCCAGTTCGTCGGCGGTGCTGGCTAACTCTTCGCTCTGCTGGCTGTTGCCCTGCGCCCCCTGATTGACCTGGGCCATGGCCGAGTTGATTTGAGCCAGGCCCCGGGTCTGTTCATCGCTGGCAGCGGAAATCTCCGAAACCAAATCTTTTACTTTGACCACGTTGCCCATAATTTCAGTCAGGGCCGATGCCGTTTCGCCGGCCATGCTGACCCCTTCTTCCACTCTGCGCCCGGAGTCGTCAATCAGTTCGGCGGTCTCTTTGGCAGCCTTGGCGCTGCGCCCGGCCAGGTTGCGCACCTCTTGCGCCACCACGGCAAAACCGCGCCCGGGCTGCCCGGCCCGGGCCGCTTCTACGGCGGCGTTCAGGGCCAGCAGGTTGGTCTGGAAGGCGATTTCATCGATGACCTTGATGATTTTGGCTATCTCGCGGGAGGAGTCGGCGATGGCGTCCATGGCGCCGGTCATCTCCTGCATTTTTTGCTGGCCGTCATTGGCCACCGTGTTGGTTTTGCTGACCAGTTGATTGGCCACGCCGGCGTTTTCGGCGTTGGCTTTGACCTGCGAGTCGGTCTCTTCCAGGTTGCTGGTTACTTCTTCCACCGTGCTCGATTGCTCTTCGGCGTTAGAGGCCAGGTCCTGGCTGATGGAGCGCACCTGGTCTACCGATTGGGCCACCTGCTCAACCACGGCCCCGGTTTGGCGCAGGGTGTTGTTCAAGCCGGCCATCGCTTTTTCCAGACCGGTTCTGATGCCCTGAAAATCGCCCTTGTATTCCACGTTGGCCGTGGCGCGTAAATCGCCGTCGGCCATCAGGTTAGAAATCTGGACGATGTCACCGATGACCAGCCCCAGGTCGTTCAGGGCCATTTTCAGCGCCTCTTTAATCTGGGTAAAGTCGCCCCGGTAGGTCCCTTTTACGGTGGCCCCCATGTTGCCGGCGGCCAGATTTTGCGAAACCTGCACAATATCCTGCACCACCTGCTGGTTG
>CAYWSS010000001.1:28623-31423 GCA_964460505.1 uncultured Caldilineaceae bacterium
GTAATGCGGGTCGAGAGGTCGCCTTCGGCCATTTTTTGCAAAGCCGCCACCTGGGCGTTGACCGGCCCGGTCGCCTCTTCCAGAATGGCGTTAACGTGGCGCATAATTTCAGCCAGATCACCCCCAAACTTGTTTGCCTCCGCCCTGGCGCTCAAATCGCCGTTTTTGGAAGCCTGCACCAGGCGGGCCAGCTCATCCATAGCCTGCCGGTTAATTTTTTGATCGTTCTTTTCATGTCCGTTTGAAAATATTGAAAACATTTGTTTGCTCCTATTAAAATGGCTGATGGCCGATAGCTGATGGTTGGTGGCTGGTGGCCGGTGGCCGGTGGTTAATAGATGTTGACCCGGTAACGGGTATTCTGTCGCATGAAGCCGGCGTCAGAATTCCGGATGCGACTCGTTTTGAACTACGGTTAAGGTTGACCGCAGGCGTACGTTGCAGCTATCTCGCAACGGTTGGCCGTGTCCGGTGTAGATGGTGTTTGCCGGCATTCTGCACAGCCGTTGCAGCCAGCGCGCCATGGTTTTTCTCCTGACCCGGCTAATAGCCTGGCTGAGAATGAGCGAGTCTCCGGTAAACAAAATTTCCTCATCCGGGCTGTAAAGCGAGATGGAGTCTTCGCTATGTCCGGGGGTGTACACCACCTGAAATTCCCGGTCGCCGCAGCGTAACAGTTGCCCGCTAAGCAGGCTGCGATCCGCTTCCGTAACCAGGGGATGGGCATATACCATCGGGGTAAACGCCCGGCGGATGGCCGGCAACAGGCCGGTGTGGTCCGAGTGGCTGTGGGTTAGTATTACTTGCCTGATCACCTCCGGCCCTATCCCCGGGCGCACGGCCCTGATCCGGTCAATAATGGCCGGGTCGTTGCCCACGTCAATCAGGGTGGCTATATTCTCTACGGCTTTCCAATCACCTTGAACAAGATAAACATTGCAGGTGTGGGCCTCAGTATGGGGGTCAGTCAGGTTCGTAATGCGCATCAGGGTATCCGGCTTCTAAATTTCCTGGATTACGGCTTGTTTGGCTTCGGCCAGGGCCTCTGCGGGCAGAGTCATGTTAATTAATTCGCTGGCCAGCAGGCGTTCGGCATCCAGAATAATGCTGACGCTTTCATCGGTTTTGCCCAGCCCCATAATCACGCCGCTGTCGCCGCTGCTTTGCCAGCGCGGCGGCGGGTCGATGTTGTCTTTGGCAATGTCCAGCACTTCATTGACCCGATCCACCACCAGGCCGGTGGAGGTGTTATCATGATCCAGCACAATAATAGTGGTGCGGTCACTGTAATCAAGCCAGGGCAGCCCAAAGCGGAGCCGGACATCCATCACCGGGATCACTTTTCCCCGCAGGTTAATGACCCCCTTGATAAAGGTGGGCACATCCGGCACTTCCGAGATTTTTTGCATGCCCACAATCTCGGTTACATAGCCAATGTTCACCGCGTACTCCTCGGCCTCTACCCCAAAGGTAAGGTACATATCCTCAATGTTGTTGTCGTCATTGGTTACCGCCAATTCTGTGTTTATATCTGACATAATTTAGCTCCTTTAACTATCAATTTTTAATGAGTAATGAATAATGAGTAAGGAGTAGGAGGTAGGAAGTAAAAACATGGGTGGTTATCGGGATGTTGTTAAATGGCTGTTACCTCGTTTGTTCATTGTTAACTGGTTTTTATCAGATTTTATTAAACATTTGTCATCCTCCATTTATTCATTATTCATCACTCATTGTTAATTATTCATTGTTTAATTGCGTTTGAGTAAGCCTAATAAACGAACGGGAACTTCGTCCAGTGGAACCAGCGCTTCGGCGGCGCCCAATTCCCAGGCGGTGCCGGGCATGCCAAAGACAACGCTGGTTCTTTTGTCTTGAGCCAGGGTTCGCCCCCCGCTATTGAGAATGGAAAGCAGCCCTTCGGCGCCGTCGTAGCCCATGCCGGTTAACAGGGCGGCCACCGCGTTGCGCCCCACATGTTTGGCCACAGAGCGAAAAAGGATATCTACCGAAGGGCAATGGCCGGAAACTTTTGGCCCGCCGGTCAGGGCCACCCGGTATTCGCCGCCCGAGCGGCGCACTTCCATGTGGTGGTCGCCGCCCGGCCCCAACAGAATCAGACCCGGTCGAATGCGGTCGCCCATTTTTGCTTCTCTGACCTGCATAGATGAGAGCTGGTTTAAGCGTTCGGCAAAGCTGGCGGTAAATCCGCCGGGCATATGCTGCACAACAACCATGCCGGGCGATGCCGGGGGAAACATAGGCAGAATGCGCGCCAGCGCCGCCACCCCGCCCGCAGAGGCGCCAATGGCCATCACCCGGTCGGTAGTTTCGTGCATGGCTTCAATAACGTGACCGGGACCCACCGGCGCCGGCCGAGTGAGGGTGGCGCGGCCGTAACGGCTCACATCCAGTCGGGCCGCCGCTTTTACCCGGGCTATGATGTCATTCATCATCAGGGGCAGGTTGTCGGCCAGCCCCAGTTTGGGCTTAGGTATCACATCCACCGCACCCGCTTCCATGGCCTGGATGGTAATGCGTTTTCCCTTTTCCGTCAGCGAACTGATAATGATGGTTGGCGTGGGGATAACGGGCATGTATCTTTTTAAGAATGAGACGCCGTCCATCTTGGGCATTTCAACATCCAGCGTAATCACATCAGGTTCTTTTTCAATCAGAATATCGCGGGCAACGTAGGGGTCTCGGGCCGCGCCGACAATTTCTATATCAGGGGATCTGGACAGCCCAATTTCTAATACTTTACGCACCAACGCGGAGTCATCCACGATTAAAACCCGGA
>CAYWSS010000002.1:0-29893 GCA_964460505.1 uncultured Caldilineaceae bacterium
GCATGACACAGTACCTTTCTTAAAAGTTCCGGTTTCAAACTAATCTCAGTATAGTATGCAATACGTTGCCGCCTTCCAAAGACCCAAAAAAATCAACAACGTTACGGTTCCCCGTTGGTTTCCACCAGAACCTTCATTCCCTGCCCTGAGCGCATCAGCTCAACCCCGTCCATCAGGTTGGACAGCGGCACCCGGTGGGTGACCAGCGCAGACGGTTGCAGCCGCCGGCTTTCGAGCAGTTGGATAGTTTGCTCAAACGGTTTCAGCCCCACAAATGTACCGTGCAGGGTCAGGTCGTTGCGGGTGATGGTGTACTGGTTTACCTGAGGGTGGTTGTGGGGGCGCAGGCCAAAAAGAATCACGTGCCCGCCCCGCCGGGCCAATTGAACGGTAACGCCCATCTGGTTGCCCACCGCGTCAACCACCACGTCGGCCCCCAGCCCGGTAATTTCTTTGACCGCTGCCGGCACATCGACCTGGGTGGGGTTGAGGACTTCATCGACGCCCGTTTCCTGCGCAAAATTGAGGCGGAAGGGGGTAATGTCAATGGCGATGATTTTGCCCGCGCCAAGGGTGCGGTACAGCATTGCAAAGAGCAAACCCATCGGGCCGGCGCCCACAATGGCCACATTGTCCCCCGCCTGAATGGGCGTGCGGGTCACAGCGCCCACCACACAGGAGAGCGGCTCGAACAGGGCGGCGTCATCGCGGGGCACATTGCTGCTGATTTTAAAGAGGGCGCTCTGGGGGGCGAGCAACCAGGGCGCAAAAGCGCCGTCGGTCGTGGTGCCGATAGTTTGGTAATTGGTACACTGGTTATCCAGCCCCCGGCGGCAATATGGGCACTGGCCGCAGGTGAGCCGGGGGGCAATAACCACCCGGTCGCCGGGCTGAAGCCCCGTGACGGCATTGCCGGTTTCCTGCACAATGCCCACGCCCTCGTGGCCAATAATGATGTTGGGTTTGGCTTTGTGAGCCGGGGGGGTGGCCAAAATGTTCAAATCGGTGCCGCAAATGCCGCAGGCTTCTATTTGCAGCAGGACATCGGTTGATGATTGCAGGTGGGGAATGGGGCGGGCTTCGTATTCAATCTGCCCCTCGCCCTTAAATATCGGAACGTGCATCAAGGTCATTTTTTAAGCTCCACGGTTGAACTTTAATATTTCTCTGGCAGTGGTATCATCGGTAATAAACACTTTGATGGTGCAGGTACTTAACGCGCCCACAATGGCTCTGGTTTTTTCCCGGCCCCGGGCCACGGCAATGACGTTGGGGATGGCGCATAAATCGTCAAACGTGATGCCGATGATGCGTTGGTTGTAGGGGGTTGGGTGCGGTTGGCCGGTGAGGTTGAAAATCTGGCCGGCCATATCGCCCACCGCCCCATCATCAATCAAATCGGCCAGGATTTCGCGGCTGATAACGCCCGCTTTGACAAAGCCGGAGGCGTCCGGGTCGAGGTTGCCAATGCCCACCAGGGCCACGTTGGACTGCCCGGCCGTGACCAGGGTATGTTTGATATTTTGCTGGCTGCGCAGCACCCCGGCGGCTTCAACACTGTCGGCAATGAAGGGGGAAGACAGATACAGCACCTGGCCGCCCAGTTTTTGGGCAAGTTGGCGGGCCATGGTGGCGCTGTCCTGCTCCCGGCTGGCAAAGGGAATGCTGCCGGTGGCCTGGGCCACCCGAATGCGGGCGTGAAAATCGGGGCTGATGGCATCAATGACCTCGAAGGTGGATTTGCCCATGCACATGGCCAGGGTCATGCCATCCTGCAGAACCTGCTCAAGATATTGAGCGCCCAGTTGGCCCAGTTGTCGCAGCACCGGGGTATTGTTGGGGGAGGCGGTGGTTCTGAGGACCAGCGCCTCTTTGAGGCCAAAATCTTCTTTAAGCGATTGTTCTAACTGAACGTTTCTCTCGATGGGCCAGCTAATCTGTATCTGCACCACCCGCTTTTTTTTGGCTTGTTTGAGCAGCCGATAAATTTTAACCCGGGAAAGACCCATTTCTTTTGCAATTGCGTTTTGGGTCATTTCCTGCTCGTAATATAAAGAGGCAACGCGCGCTAATAGTTGATGCTGACTGTTGTCCATTGCAGAACCGCTGAAGAAATAAAATGTGCATTTGCACACTTAAATAGTAATATGCACACAGTATAACATTGTTCGAGAGGGGAGTCAAGCAATTTCTATAGAGTATTACCCTGCAACATTTGCGTTGCGCTTGCGGCGAGAATCATTTGTTAATTATTCATTATTCATTGTTAATTTGCGGCTTGCCGCGCTATGTTTTCTTTTGTCTGGCACGTACTTTATCCGAGGCGCTTATTTTTGCTTTTCATTTTGATATGATGGTATAATTGGCTATTGTACCGGGAATTGGAGTAAATTGCCCGACAAACACTGGATGTGGGAACGCCAGGTTTGTAACGCAGTGTCGGGAACCACTGTAAGCGGGGTGATTTTCTGCTTATCCTTGAAGGAAGGAAAATATGTCATTAAATTTGCGTATCAGCAGACCCCGTCCGCGTAAATCGCGTGCGCCGCTGTTTTGGTTATTTGCCGCGATTCTATTTTCTGCGGGCTGGTTGGCCTGGTTACGAGGCTGGCAACCGGCTGAAACTTTTGACCGGCTGCAAAACCTGCGAACCAGCGATTTGGCTGCAAGATTTCAGCGTGATGTTCTACCGTTTGTTCCCCCCCCTTTGGGTATTGATATCCCCCAATTGGAACAATTGCAAACACAAACAGCTCCGGTGGCCCCACCGCAGTCTGATGCCGTGGTGATGGTTGCCAGGCAGGTCATCGAGAATCCGCAGAGCAACGCCTTCACCTCAGACCTCTACCGCGCCACCGGCAAAGACGATATCCCCTGGCCAAATATTGATGGCCGTACCCGTGTAGAAATTTACGAAGTTCAATCCGGCGATTCATTGTGGGGAATTTCCAGCCGGTTTGGGCTGGATATCGACACCCTGCGCTGGTCTAACATAGAACTTGAGCGCAATCCCGATGTGCTTTCCGTGGGTACAGAATTGAACATCCTGCCGGTGCAAGGCGCCTATCACATTGTGGCCGAGGGTGATTCCATCGAATCAATCGCCCTGTTGTACGGTGTGGCCAAAACCGGCATCACCGCATATCCGCCCAACGGTCTTTTTTCTCCCTTCAAGTTGGAAAATGGCCAGGGAATAATTGTCCCCTATGGCCGCAAGGGAATCAAGCTGCCGCAGCCTTCGCTTTCGTGGGAAGCTGAGTTGGCCTGGCCCGTGGTTGGCTTCATCACTACAAATTTTCTCCCCGCGCACGAAGCCCTTGATATTGGCGCGCCGTACGGCTCCACCGTGTACGCTGCCGCTGCCGGCACCATCACCTACGCCGATTGGGCCCGGGAAGGATACGGGTACACGGTTATCATTAACCACGGTAACGGCCTGCAAACCTGGTACAACCACCTTAAGGGTGCCCTGCTGCCCGCCGGCAATATCATCGAACGCGGCGCTCCCATCGGTGAGGTGGGCAGCACCGGCCACTCAACCGGCCCTCACGTTCATTTTGAGGTTCGGGTTGATGGGCAGCGGGTCAATCCACTCCATTACCTGCCCGGCAACACCCCCAGGTAGTTTATTTCCCAACTCTCCTGAAAAAAGGTGCATTTTTACCGCAAAGACGCAGGGCACACAAAGTTTTAAAGATTTTTGAAAAAACTGCTGAAAATGCGCTAAAAAACGTTTGGCGGCCCAATATTTTCAGCCTCAAGCCCTCCACACCTGCGGTTACTGAGTCAGTTTACAAACAGAGGTCTCAGGGATTTCTCGTCGTACCTCCTCAAAATGACATATTTCAAATGCACAAGTTATTTAATCCCGGTTCCTTAGTTTTTTGACCTTTTTTCAGGGGAGTCATTCATTGCATTTTAAATTCTGTGGCGGCTTCAGTTTGCCCTCTTTTGCACGTTGGGGCTATACTGCCCTGATTATTTTGAAGACAGGACAAATCTGTTGAAACCATTGGCAAATTTAATGGGCCGCATCGCCCTGATTGGGGTTGGGGTGCTGATTCCGCTGCTGCTGCTGGATGTTGGGGTGCGCCTGATGGGCCTGGCCCCCCCGCCGGAACCCAATCCGGCCATTTGGGAACCGCACCCTTTGCTTGGCTGGTGGCATGTGCCCTACAGCGGCGGCACATTTCACAGCGATTACGCCGAGTTTGAGGCCGAGGTGCGCATTAACGCCCGTGGCCTCCGTGACCGGGAAATTGGCTACGACAACCCGGATGGCGCCTTTCGGGTGCTCTCCCTGGCCGATTCATTTGGCGAGGCGCTCCAGGTAAATCTGGATGAAACTTATCACAAGCAACTGGAGGCACAACTGGCAGAATCGATGGGGCAGCCGGTTGAGGTGCTCAACGCCGGCGTGGGCGGCTGGGGCACCGACCAGGAAGCCATATTTTATCTGGCCGAGGGCTTTCGGTACGAGCCGGAGGTAGTGCTGCTGGCATTTTTTGTTCGCAACGATGCCGTAAACAATTTCGGCCCGCTGGAACTTGAACGGAACGGTGGCGTGCAGCAAAAACAATTCTTTACATTGTCGCCTGCGGGCGAGCTAATTCCTCCCCCATTAGAGGCGGGGGAAACCGCGCAGCCTGCGCCGCAGTCCGAGCCTTCAGAGAAACCGGCCCTGATTGGGGCCGCGGATACATTGTGGCAATACTCGGCGCTGTACCGCTTTCTGGTGCCTTATTTAAGGGATATTCCCCCGGTGGTGCAGCAGTTAGGCCCCAGTGGAATTCTTGGGGGCGAGGCGGTGGTTCGGGCCGGTCATCCCACCACGCCCATTCCGTTTTTTGTCTACCGCGAGCCGGCTGACGACCAGTTTGAGTTGGCCTGGAAACTGACCGAAGCCATCATCGCTGCCCTGCGCGATGAAGTGGAAAATCGTGGGGCAAAGCTGGCCGTGGTTCTCATTGGCGCACCGGAGCAGGTGTATTCCGAAGAATGGAAAAAAACGGTGGCCGGACACCCGAATATGCAATTGTACAATTGGGATTTGAATGCGCCCAATCGCCGCCTGACCAGGTTCTTAAGCCAGGAGGGTATTCCTCATCTGGATTTGCTGCCGGTCTTTCGACAGGCTGCGGAAAAGCCAAACACCCCGCCGCTACACTTTCAACATGACCAGCACTGGACGCCGGCAGGGCATAAGCTGGCCGCAGAAGCCATTCATGAATTCCTGGCCAACGACGTGATGGGACAATAGGTACTAAGGAATGGCGCGTAAATAACTTACCCAATTGGGGCCGGCAACATATTGCGTATTACGTACTCCGTAAAGGTACAGGTTCAGTAACCCCGGTGCTGTGGCCGGTCTCCGACCAAGCCACCTCTAGGCGGGCGCGGTCAGGAGACCGGCCACAGCGCGATTCTGACGGGTTCACAGAACTTGTATCCGTAAAGAGCAAAATTATACGCAACACTTGCGCCGGACCCCTGCGGGTCAGTGCAGGTGTACGCAGTACGCAATACGCAATACGAGGAAATGGGTAAGTTATTTAATCCCGATTCCTAAGCGACTCTCTTCCAACGATTACATACGCCCTCACCACACTCGGTTTTTATCGCCCACATAAGCTGCTTTGGGTCGGATGAGCCGTCCTGTTTCCTGCTGTTCAAAGCAGTGGGCGGTCCAGCCTGCCACGCGGCCAATGGCGAAAATGGGGGTGAATAACTCAGTGGGCAACCCCAACCCGTGTAATAACAGGGCGGTGTAAAACTCCACGTTGGTTTGCAGGTTGCGGCCCGGTTTGTATTCGGCCAGCAAATCGACTGCTGTCTGTTCCACACTGCGAGACAGGTGGTACAGGGCCATATTGCCATCGGCCCGGTAGAAACGCTCTGCCGCACTGGACAGTACCCCGGCCCGGGGATCGCGCACTTTGTATACCCGGTGCCCAAAGCCCATCAACCGTTCACCCTTCTCCAGTTTTTGCCGTAAATAACCTTCAGCTTGGTTCGCCTCGCCAATTTCAAAAACCATATCCAGCGCCGGGCCGGGCGCGCCGCCGTGCAGGGGGCCTTTTAATGCTCCCAGCGCTCCCACCACTGCCGAAATCATATCGGACCGGGTAGCAATAATGACCCGGGCCGCAAACGTAGAGGCGTTGAAGCCGTGATCGACCACGGTGTTTAGATAGGTTTCCAGCCCGCGCACGCGAGCCTCGCCGGGGTGCTGCCCGGAGAGCATATAAAAGGTGTTAGCCGCGTGCCCCAGGTCCACTTGCGGGGAAATTGGCTCCTTTCCGTTCAGCAACCGCCAGTAGGCGGCCACAATTGTTGGAAACGCGGCCACCACCGTGAGCGCATCCCGTTGAGAATTGCTGGAGGGGCCGCTGTCCGGCATGTTCAGGCTGAGCGTGCCGGCGGCCATCCGCAGAGCATCCATGCCTGATACGCACGCTCCGGCGGCGGCGCGCAACAAATTCAGGGTAGCTTCCGGCAGTGTTCGATGCGTATTCAGCGCCTGTTTGAAAATGGACAGCGAATCGGCATTGGGCAGGACATCGTGCCACAGCAAGTAGACGGTTTCTTCAAAGGTGGCGTTGGCCGCCAGTTCTTCCAACGGATACCCGGCAATAATCAGTTCACCCTTTTGCCCGTTAACGCTGCTCAAGCGCGTTTCGGCAGCAATTACGCCCTCCAATCCAGATTTGATTACGGTGTTTGGCATTAGTTACTCAATTCATTTTTATAACGGTCATAAGCGCTTGCGACAGCCGCTTGATACCTTCTTTGATTTTGGTCTCGTCCGAGTTGGAAAAATTGAGGCGGAAAGTGTTGTCTCCTGCGCCATCGACATAAAATGGTTTGCCCGGCACAAAGGCTACATTGAGTTGGGTGGCGGCCTCGAACAGCTCCATTGCGGATACATTTTCGGGCAGCGTGACCCACACAAACATTCCTCCTTCGGGCCGGGTAAATGTCACTTCCGGCGGAAGACATTCTTCCAGCATGGCAACCATCAGATTTCGCTGCTTTTTGTAGGCGGTTTTAATAGTGGACAGGTGGCGGTCCAAATCGTTGTCGTGCAGGTACCGGTAAACAATGCGCTGCGCCAGATAGTTTGAGTGCAGATCAGAGGCTTGTTTGGCCACGACAATTTTTTCCATAATAAAGTTGGGAGCGCAAATCCAGCCCAGACGCAGCCCAGGCGACACCACCTTTGAAAAGGACCCCAACAGCACAATATTTCGCTCGATAAATTTGCGCATAGAGGGCTGGGGTTCGCCGGCAAATCTCAACTCGCCATAGGGGTTGTCTTCCACCAAAATGGTATCCCAATCCTGCAAAATGCCGGCTACGGCCCGGCGCTTTGCCCGCGAGTAGGTGATGCCGGACGGATTTTGAAAATTGGGTACGGTGTAAAACAGTTTCACCGGCCCGTTTTTCAGAGTCGTTTGCAACCGGTCTGTATCAATGCCATCTTCCAGCAAAGGCACGGCCTGAAATTGCGGTTCGTAGAGCGAAAACGCCTGAATTGCTCCCAAATAGCCGGGACGCTCCAAAACCACCCGGTCGCCGGGGTTGATAAATAATTTGCCAATCAGGTCAAGCCCCTGCTGCGAGCCGTTGGTGATAAGAATTTCGGACGGTTCAATGGATAGCCCGTACCGTTTGTACCGGTTGGCAATAAATTCCCGCAGGGGCGGGTACCCCTCGGTGGTGCTGTATTGCAGCGCTTTTGTTCCGTCCCGGCGCAGTACTTTTTGAGTGGCGGCGGCAATCTCTGCCACGGGAAAGAAGTCCGGGTTGGGCAAGCCGCCGGCAAACGAGATGATTTCCGGGTTTTGAGTTACCTTCAGGATTTCTCTGATAAAAGATTTGGGGGTGTTGTACATTCGATTTGCAAAAGTGGTCACAATTTTTCTCCGTGTTAAAATTTGGCTTATGTTCAGTACAAGTGACCGGCACTTGTTCCAGACATAAGCCTAAAATTTTTGCCCGGAGTATACCACAAAGGCATAATTTTTGTACCAGCAATGAGCTTGCTTAAAGCCCACTTGCTTCAACCAGGCCAACTGCACCTCCAGCGGCGATGAAATATCCTCCTGCCGGCGCTCAATGGAAAGCGCCAGATCGGCCTCGGACACGCCCAGCGCTCGGGTCTGTTGCAGCCAGGTGCGCCGGTAGTGCTGCTCGATAGCCGGTGTTTCGCCCAGCGCCTGGTCGGCGTTGATGAAGATGCCGTTCTTTTGCAAGGCATGGTACACTTTTCCAAACAGCGCCAGTTTATTTGTGTTGGCCAGGTGGTGAATAGACAGGGCCGAAACCACGACCTGATATGGGCCGGTAATTTCTTCTTTGGCATAATCCATCACCTGATACTGGAATTGTTTGGGGTTGTGGGCAAAACGCTCGCGGGCCTTATTGAGCATGTCTTCCGAAAAGTCTACCAGTGTCAGTCTGGCATTTGAAAATGCCTCGGCCACCATTGCGGATAACAGGCCCGTTCCGGCTCCCAGATCAAGAATTTCAATATTAGCGTCCCGCGAAAAGGGGATGAGTTCCAGCGCGGTGCTGTAAAAATCGTCAAAGCACGGCAGGAGTTGGCGGCGGGTTGCATCGTAGGTTGGGGCTGATTTATCAAACAGGGTTTTGACACGCATTTTTTATCTCCGAATTTACAATTTTTGGAAAGTATTATAGAATAAATTGTAATAGCTTGTCAATATTGATTTTATAATCAATATAAAGTATTTTAAAACGGGGTTGGGCGATGAAAAAGTCGGGGTATTTATCTGCCGGAGAAGCGGCAGAAGCGTTGGGCATCAGCCTGCCCACCTTGTATTCGTATGTGAGCCGGGGCCTTCTTCGCTCGGAAGAAGCAAATGCCGGCAAGCGCACGCGGCGCTATCGTCAGGAGGATGTGGAAAAGCTGCAACGGCGTAAAGCGCAGCGCCGCAACCCCGATAAAGTGATGGAGGACGCGCTGCATTGGGGCGCGCCGCTGCTGGAATCGGCAATTACGTTAATTGAAAATGACCGCTTCTACTATCGTGGCCGTGATGCCGTGGAACTGGCAGTTAATCACACCGTAGAAGAGGTTGCTTCTTTGATTTGGAACGGCAATTTGACCGCGTCTCTGCCGGAATTGTCAACGGTAACACCACCTTCGGGGCAGGTACGGGCAATTTGGCGGCAGCTTGGCGGGCAATCGCACATGGAGCAGTTTCAATCATTGCTGCCGGTGGCCGCAATTGATGATTTGGCGGCATACGATTTGCAGCCGGATGCGGTTATTCGGACCGGGGGGCGTATTTTGCAATTGATGGCTACCGTGGCCGCCGGTGACGCTGCGTTGGAGGGGACCATTGCCCAACGACTGCAAAAAGGGTGGGTGCCCCACGATGAAGACGCCGCAAAAATAATAAACATGGCCTTGATTTTGTGCGCCGACCACGAACTCAATGTGTCGTCATTTACGGCGCGGTGTGTGGCCTCGGCGGGAGCCACTCCGTATCAAGCGGTGATTGCCGGGCTGGCGGCGTTGCAAGGGGTAAAACATGGGCGGCTGACCGAACGGGTGGAAGCATTTATGCGCGAAATTGATTCGCCGGCCGGTATCCGTGGCGTGATGGCGGGCCGGCTCAAACGGGGGGAGACCGTCCCGGGTTTTGGCCACCCGCTGTACCCCGGCGGGGACCCGAGGGCGCGGGTTCTGCTTGAGCAACTGGCGGCGGTCTATCCGGAATCATCAGGGCTGGCGCTGGCCAATGAAATTGTCGATGAGGCCGCTGCATTGTTGGGCAAGCAGCCCACTGTTGATTTTGGGCTGGTGGTGACGGCCCAGATGCTGAAATTGCCACCGGACGCTCCGGTAACATTGTTTGCTCTGGGGCGCACCATCGGCTGGATTGGGCACGCTCTGGAGGCATACCGGGCAGACCGGATAATCAGACCCCGGGCGCGGTACGTGGGAGATTTGCCGCTTCTGGATTAACATAGGAATGAGAATTAATTAATTTTCCTGCTGGTTCCCACGCTTCGCCGTCCGGTTCGGGAACCAAATTGCTTTGCAAACTCTGTTTGTACCCCACTTTAAACCAGGGCTGTTCAGTTCTCCATGCATTGGCAAATAAATGGACAGGACCTACGGCAAAACCTGCGGCAGGATAAAAAGACTTTGCAACAGCCCTGGCTCTTAACTACTATTGTTATGTCGTAAAAATAATGTTAAAATTAGAAACTAATAAACCTGATCGATTTGGGTGTAACCAAAATGAGTTGGGAAGAGCTACCCGTTTTGCGTGGCCCCCGGCTGCGTACAGGTTCAGTAAACCCGGTGCTGTGGCCGGTCTCCGACCGGGCTACCCAAGCGGGCGTGGTCAGGAGACCGGCTTGAGCCTGATTCTGGCAAGTTCACTGAATCTGTACGGCTGCAGCGCTTTTTCACTCATTTTGGTTACGCCCGATCGATTTGCCATCATTTTAATAGTAGTTGCAGTGATTCATTCCGGGATATCAATATGATCACCTATTCAGCATCAGCCGAAACGGTTTATAATGTATCGCGTCAACTGAACGCATCTTTGGATTTGGATGAAGTATTGGGCAAAGTTTTGAGGCTTACCGTGGATGCCACCGAGGCCACCCGGGGAAGCCTTTTCTTGTTGGATGAAACCGGGCGGGTCATGCGGCAAATCCTGGCCCGGCCCAACCAATCGTCCGAGGTGTCGCGGCGGAATGTAAACACAGTTATGGAGCAGGGCTTGGCCGGCTGGGTGTATCGGCATCAATATGGCGCGTTAGCTGCCGATACCACCAAAGACGAGCGGTGGGTTCGACTGCCGGATGATGAAGAGATCACCGGCTCGGCGTTGGTGGTGCCGCTGCTGTATCAGGAGCGGGTCAATGGCCTGCTGGCGCTGCATCACAAGCGTATCCGTTTTTTTGATGAATCGCATTTAGCCCTGGCGGCGGGAATTGCCGGACAGGCCGCTATTGCTCTGGAAAACGCGCGGCTTTTTACTCAGGTAAATAGTGAGCGGGAAAGCTTTTTTGCGCTCATTAACTCAATGCCCATTCCGGTGTTAGTAGTTGATCATAATAATTGTTTGACGTTTAGCAACCAAACGGCCCAACATAGTCTGCTGCTTAAACAGGTCAACCGCCCGCTCTTTGAAATTGAGGGAGGGGATCAACTCCAATCGGCCCTGAAGAATCTTAAGAACGGAGTCACAAATCACACCGAGGTTCATTGGCCCGATAAGCGTGTTTTTAATGTGTCTGTTAAGCAGGTTCCGCAGGTGGGAAATGTGGTGGCCATGGATGACATAACCTACTTGAAAGAACTGGATGCTATGAAGACCCAGTTTGTGGAAACAGTATCGCACGATCTAAAAAATCCACTGGGCGTGATCATGGGCTTTATTCATCTATTGGGGCAGGAAAAGAATCTTTCCCCCTCTGGAAAAACCAGCTTAAAAAGCATCAGGAAAAGTGCTGACCATATGTTGGCCCTCATCACCGATCTGCTTGATCTGGCCCGAATTGAGGCCGGCATGGCCGGGGCAGCGCAGGAACAAAACCTGGTTAAAATTATTCTGAACACGTTGCCCAATTTTACGCTGCAACTGGAAAAGAAAAATATGTCGCTGGATACGGATTTGCCGCTGGAGCCGGCGCTGGTGTTGGGGAACAAGGTCCGTTTGTCGCAGGTGGTTTCTAACTATGTGGGTAATGCTATCAAATATACCTTTGAGGGGGGCAAGATTAAAATTAAGCTGGTGCGGGCAGGGGCCAAAGTTCACTTTAGCGTAACCGATAACGGCCCCGGAATTTCTCCGGCGGGCCAGTCGCAACTGTTTCAAAAATTCTATCGGGTGCCCGAAGTTCACGCCAAAACCGATGTTCAGGGTACCGGGCTAGGCTTGTCTATTGTAAAGGCTATTGTTGAAGGGTACAACGGGCAAGTTTGGGTGGAGAGCGAGGTGGATAAGGGCAGCACGTTTGGTTGTTTCCTGCCATGTATTGATACTGAGACGTGATAGCCTATTTGCAAAATTTGCGATTATATTTTTCGCAGTTCCGCAAAACTCGGCAGGTTACAAGTGACCGGCACTTTAAGTGCCGGTCACTTTAATTTACCTGGATTTTTTCCTTTTGAAAGTCGGGTTGCAGTCAAATTTGTTGGGTGCCGGTTAGCTAATTACAAGCGATCAGGCCTGGGAGCGGCAATTTTAGGAAAGGAACAAGATGCCCACCCCGGCCACGGCCACCAATGTACCCAATATGGCCTGCCAGCCAATCTCTTCCTTAAAAATTATCCGTCCAACCGGCAGCAGGAAAATTGGAGCCAGGGCCATGAGCGTGCCGGCTACCCCAATTTGAGTCAGTTGAATAGCCACCAGCGATAACCAGACCCCCACAAACGGCCCAAAAAACGAACCTCCCAGAATGTTTGTAGCAACGCTCCGATTGTTTAAAAACTGGCGGATAGTTTCGCCGGCCTGTCCCCGAAAAATAGCAAACCCCCACATCACTGCAGCGGCGGCTATCATTCTTATCAGGTTGCCGGACAAGGCCGAAAGCTCCGCGCCCATTCCTTTTTTGGCGGTGATCAAGCCGATGGCCTGCCCGGTGGCTGCGCCCAGCCCAAACATAATGCCCCACATATAGTTTGGATTATCGGTGCGGCGTCCGTTTGGGCCGGTGCGGTCCATAACTACCCAGGCAGTGCCGCCAATAGTTACCAAAATTCCCATAATTTGTCCGCCGGTCAACGTTTCATCCAAAAAAATCCAGGCCAGCAGCGCCGCAATAACCGGGGCCAGACTCATCAGCAGCATCCCCAAACGGGGGCCAATCCAGACGTAGGATTGAAACAAAAACGCGTCGGCAATGGCCAGCCCGATGACCCCGGAGACGGCAAGCCAAAACCATTGTTCCGGCCCGGCTCCGGTTGGAAGCAGAGACGAAAACAATACCAGGTGAGTCAGTGACAAGAAAATTACGGCCAGGATCAATCTTATCCGGTTGACCGCCACCGATCCGACCTGCTTGCCGGCCAGTGAAAAGAAGACGGCCGTAAATGTCCAGCAAACGGCGGTGAAAATTGCGGCAATTTCGCCAAGGTATATACTCATATCAAATCCAGATTTATCTATTCAGCAGGGTAATGACTCTAGCGGTACAGGTTGAGGCTAAGAAAAAAGGTGTGTTGTTGTAACCGTAAACCATTCCAACCGCGGATTCCTGTTTTCTCAGCCTCAACCCAATTTTGCGCCGAAAGGTCTGCCTGCCGGACAGCTACATCCAAGTAAAGATTGGGGCGGCGGTATCTTTGCCTGCCTCCCGACAAGTTGCTCACTATACCACCGCCGTACCCAATGGGCAACACCACCCGGAGATTAAAGATGGTTCAATTTTTTATAAAAGGAGCAGTGACCGACTTTGTTCTGGCGTGGCAGTTACTAACGGCTGTTCCGCTGCCATTTAAGCCAGAAAATCACGAGCGTCCGGCCGGTTGGGCGGCCACTTATTATCCTGTGGTTGGACTGGTACTGGGTGGACTACTGGCCGCGGCAAGTTGGCTTTTTTACAGCCTGTTTCCGGCCGGTATAGCCTCTGCATTGGTACTGGTGATGTGGGTTGGCTTGACTGGCATGTTGCATCTGGATGGTTTTATGGATGCCTGCGATGGCTTGCTCCCGCCACGTGCCCCGGCTCGCCGGCTGGAAATTATGAAAGACAGCCGGGTAGGCGCTTTTGGGGTCGTAGGGGGAGTTTTATTGCTGCTGCTCAAATTTAACGGGTTAAATGCATTATCCGCTGATTATCGCTTGCCGGTGTTAATTGTGGTACCGATGCTGGCCCGCTGGACCGTAACCTGGGCTATGGCTCGCTACTCGCCGGCCCGCACCGATGGAATGGGCGCATTTTTTCTGAAAGGGCTAACCGGGACCCGCGTGGGTATCGCCTCTCTGGTAACTATTGGTATCGCAATTTGGTTGATGGGAATTGCCGGAGGCGTGTTGGTTGTTGTCGCCTGGATAACCGCGATCCTTGTGGCCCGTTTTGCGGTGGCTCGCATTGGGGGCCTGACCGGCGATATTTACGGCACCATTTGCGAAACTGTGGAGACGGTACTGCTGGTGGCGGCTACCGCAGCGGGGTGGGAAATTATCCTGTTCCCGTTATTGCCCTAATCCATTGCGTATTACGTACTGCGTATTTCGTATTGCGTAACCCGCAAAGCGGGAAATAATACGCAACACTGGCGCCGCACGCCAGTGCAGGCGTACGCAGTACGCAATATAAACAAATGGGGAAGTTATTCAATCCACGATCCTAAAAGTATGAACGGTATTTGCCAGACTGTTCCGCTCTCGATAGAATCAACTGCTGGGAATTAGGGCCGGCGCAATAAATTTTCTGGCGCCGGTTTCTAAATCCTGATTTTAATTGCAATGAATATAGTTTTTGTTGGCCCTTTTGGACTGCAACCTAAAGGCACAATGAGTGTGCGGGCTTTGCCGCTGGCCAGAGCGCTGGTAAGCAAGGGGCATGCTGTCACAATTCTCATCCCCCCCTGGGACGACCCGACCAGGGCCGGGCAGACTTGGAATGACCATGGTGTTCAGGTAGAAAATGTGCCTTTGCCTCCCGGTATTCCTCTGCTCTTTTACATTTTATTAACTCGAACCCTGGCTGCCCGGGTGTTGACCCTAAAACCGGATGTGGTTCATTTTTTTAAGCCTAAAGCCTATGCCGGGCTGGCGCATCTGGTGCTGTGGTGGCTGCGTCGTCTGGGGGGCGTCAAGGCGCGGCTGGTGTTGGATGCCGATGATTGGGAACAGGCCTGGAATGAGGTGCTGCCCTATTCCCGGCTGCAGAAAAAATTGTTTGCATGGCAGGAAACGTGGGGGATACAACATGCTGATGCCGTCACTGCCGCCAGCCGCGAGGTGGAGAAACTGGCCGGCCGGATTCGAGGCGGGCAGGGTGGGATTTTTTATGTGCCTAATGGATGTGGGGTTCCGGCGGCCAACAACCGGAACAAGGAACATCTGGCCGGGAGAGAAGTGCGAGAACGTTGGGGATGGGGGCAGGAATCACCCGTAATTTTACTCTATTCCCGTTTTGCAGAATTTCGATTAACAAGAGTAGTGACCCTGGTGCAACGGGTGGCGCAGCGTGTGCCGGCCGCCCGGTGGCTGGTAGTAGGAAAAGGGCTGTCCGGCGAAGATATCCAACTGGCCAGGCAGTTGGCTCAGGTTGAATTGGAAGATTTTGTTCGCTTGGCCGGCTGGCAGCCGATTGAAGCGTTGCCCGCCTGTTTTTCAGCCGCTGATGTGGCTGTTTATCCTTACGATGATACCCTGATTAATCGCGCCAAATGTTCGGTAAAACTGGTAGATTTGTTGGTGGCCGGCCTGCCCGTTGTGGCCGATGCCGTGGGGCAAAACAAGGCGTATATTCAACACAAAATTTCAGGGATACTGGTTCCGCCGGAAGATGATGAGGCCTTTGCCGCAGCGTTGATAGAATTGTTGCAATCTCCCGAAAAAAGGCAAAAATTGGGACAAGCTGCAGCCGGTAATGTGCCACACAAATTTTCCTGGCTTCGGTTATCCCAGGAGGTAGAGAGTGCTTATCAATGAGTAAATTTAGTATTGCTGCGCTGCCGCGCTGGCTGCGGGATTTTGCTCCACTTTTTTTTTGGATGGTCTTGCTCTTTGTGCTGTCAAGCCGCCCGGTGCTTTTGGAAATTGAAAATGAAGCCGGAAATTTAAGCTTTTACAAGTTTGCCCACATGATTGCGTACGCTGTGCTGACGTGGTTGTGGTGGCGGGCAATATCACCGCAGCGAAAAACCACATGGCCCATTGTGCTAACCGCCTTGGGCCTAACAATTTTGTTCGGAATCTCTGATGAAATACACCAGCTATTTGTGCCTGGGCGACATGGCCGGATAGCTGATGTTTTGTTTGATTCCGCGGGCGCACTGATGATGATTTTGCTGATACGCCACGTGAAGTGGCTTCGGAATTTTCCAGAGTCGGCTTCACTTTTTCAGGAATATAGCCCGGAACGGGTTAAGTCGGAATAGCAGTCCGGTGCGTAACGGTGTAAAGATTATCACCATTATTTTTTTTGGAGAGATATAGTTGTCAATGCTGCCGCTCACCCCAGAGCAGAGAGAATATAAAGAAGTAACGCTGAACCAGCTACTTGTTAATCAGGAAAAGCTGGGGGCCGGTCTGGAAAAAGAAACCCGTCCCCGGGTTGTAAAAACTATTCAGAAACAACTTGCGGATATAGATGCCCATGTTAGCCGTTTGCGCGATGAGCTATCCGGTAACATGGTCATTGACGAACCGGTAGCGGAAGGCTTGCTTAAGAAATCGGCGATGGCGCTGGATAAGGGTAAATTCTACCTGGCAAAACGCCATATCACCAAACTTGAAACAATTGAGCCGTTTTATCCGGGACTGGCCCGCCTGAAAACAGAGGTCGAGTCTCGACAGGTGAGCCGCCGCACCCGTTCAATAGCGCAGGGAACCGCAACCGGGTATCCGGACTCGCCTGCCTATCTGCCTTCTGCGCCCCAGCCACAAGTTGCCGGCGCAACGGCAGGCAGCGAAGCCGGACAACCTGCCGGCAACTACTATCAGCCGGTTGGCGAAGAACCGGAGGGGTGGTTTTCAAAGGTTTTCCAGTTCCACATTGTCCTGAGTTGTCTGGTGGTGATGTTGTTGCTATGTGTGGTATTTGGTATGGCCGGCTTTACTATTTTACAGTGGCTGGTTGAAGGTGGCGTTTAGTTTGGAAACATTTACAAATGCACAGTTTGCAGACGGATGTGAAAAGTGGCCGATCAAAATTTTGACCTTGATAATGAGTGGTTATGCCCCTATTGTCTGGCTCAAACCAAACCAGGTGATAAACGCTGCCCGGCGTGCAAGCAATCGCTGATTGTCTCCACCCGCATTAAAACCAAACCGTCGGTGTGGTTGTGGCGGGGGATTGTGCTGCAAATTGGGGCGGCCCTGATCCTGGTTTCTTTGTGGACTGTATCGATGGTCTTTGTTTTGAGACGCAGCGGCATTCCACGGCCAAGCCTTGTTTTGCCGCTCTACTTTGGTTTGTCGATAGAGCAGCCGGAGTTTGTAATAGAAACCGCGCTTGGGGTCTATCCACGCCGGCTGTTCTGGAGTTTTCTGCCGGCTGTTCTGATTTCAACCCTGCTGATATTTGTGTTGTATTTCAGAATTAAGCACGGCAACACAGTTTATTTAATCAGCGCTTGTTTGCTTCTGTCAGCCGGAATCACCATCGTTCTGTTTCTCGACAGAACCCCCATTAATCTGGTCATCGGTGGCTTCTGCGTTGTGCTGGGGGCCGGCCAATTGATCATTACCATGAATTTGTGGAACGACTTTAAGTTTAAATCCGGCCGGTTGAGAATGCGGATTGATAAGGGAGCAAAAAATCACACTTCGTTATATTTGAGCAGCCGCAAGTACGCCGAACTGAAAATGTGGGGGCTGTCGGCCCTTCATTTGCGGTGGGCTACAGGCCGCCATCCGCGCAAGGCTGTTTACCACATGGCTTTGGCCGTTTCCTACATGAAACTTAAACGTTACGAACTGGCGGAAAAATCGCTGGACAGCGCAGAAGAAATAGACCCCGATGCCATCGAAATCTGGCAATTACGAAAGCAGTTAAATGCCAGGAGAAAAGGGGGCAGGGGTTAGGGACTCGGGTAGAACATTTAGATGTTGTTAAGGAGCCACTTATGAAACCAGAAAACAAATTATTGACAAAAACATTGGATGAAGAGTCCGGCAGTAATCCGGTGTCAACTTTTATATTGAAAAAACTAAAAGAGCCGCAACCACCTTGGCCAGAATATTTCGGGTTAAAACGGTTGAGCTTGTTAACGATAATAATAGTTTTGACTGGAATCATTTTACTCTTAGTATCCGCCCCTGTAATAGCCAATAATGACGCTGACAACTTTCCTGATAATCTGGGCAAAACACAATTTCAAGAAAATATCGGCGGTACTGATGTTGTCACCTTCACTATTTATCTGCCAATTATCTATGTCTCACCAACAGGATGGCAGCCTCCTCAAACTTCGGGAACCACCAACCTGCTCAACGGTGCAGGCTGCAATGGATCTAACTGTGTTGCAGGTGGGCCAGGCTTAAATGTTTACACCAATGACGGCGGTAGCAACTGGACGTCGGTCACATCTGGCTTAACTAATATTACGCTGTATGATGTTAGTTGTGCCACCACTACCAAATGTGTGGCAGTGGGAAAAAGCACCGGCAGCAACGGTATAATTCTGGTATCAAATGATGGCGGGCAAAGCTGGTCATCATCCTTCAACCAGTCGTACCAGATGAATGCGGTTGACTGCCCCCTGGCCGATCAATGTTTTGCGGTTGGTGACGAAAGCGAAGCTCGATATGTACTCGATGGTGACACCAGCAATTGGCAGGGCGATAGGTTAGGTAATACCCCGCTTTACGGCATTGATTGCTTTGGCAATAGACATTGCTGGATGGTAGGGCTTGGCGGCCGTGTAATTGGTATTTATCCCCTGGCAGCCGGCCCCGACGGCATAGGTGTTATTACAAAGAAAGATTTATTCCTGTCCCCGGTTCGGACATTATTAGCCATTGGCTGCTCGGGAACTGATGGACAACATTGCGTAACGGTGGGAGACCTTGGTGCCGTGGCCAAAACCATCAATGGCGGAGGCAGTTGGTCCAAGCCAAATTCCGGGACCACTGAAAATTTAAATGGGGTTAGCTGCCCCACTGCATCACACTGTTACGCGGTTGGAAACAACGGAACGCTGCTAATCTCTGAAGATGGTGGCACGACATGGAATCCGGAAACCTCACCCACGAGTGAGAATTTAAACGATATTGAATGTTTTGCCGAAAGTTCCAATTGTTTTGCAGTGGGCGCTAACGGCACAATTTTGCGTCGCTATTAATGAACAAGGATAAACAAAATGGATCATTTTATCGACATCTACCTCAATCACGCCGGCGCCTATCACCAGATGATGACGCCGGAAGATGTGGAAGGGAACTTGCTGCCCGCCCTGCAAAATATAGCCTCGCTTCAGGGCAAACACATTCTGGATTTGGGGACCGGCACCGGGCGTTTACCGCTATTGTTGGCCAAGCAGGCCG
This sequence comes from uncultured Caldilineaceae bacterium, assembly GCA_964460505.1. Lineage (GTDB taxonomy): Bacteria > Chloroflexota > Anaerolineae > 4572-78 > J111 > J095. The sequence goes on from CAYWSS010000002.1 coordinate 19,218, forward strand.
CACAGATGATTTGTCTGGATTTGCACCACGGGATGGTAAAAGAACATCAGCGCCGGCGGGACCGGCAAAACGGCCGGTGGGGTCTCTGTCAGGGAGATATGCGGACCCTGCCGGTGCCTTCTCATTGGGCCGAAGTTGTGACCGCAGGCTGGGCGCTTGGCCATTTTGTGGGCTGGTACGGTGAGCATTGGCAAACACAGGCCGAACACGTTTTGCAGGAAATGCACCGGGCGGCGACAGCGGATGGCGCAATTATTATCATGGAAACCCTGACCACCGGCAGCCTTACCCCGGCCCCACCAACCGCAGGACTGGCCCGGTATTACCGGTGGCTGGAGAACGATTGGGGCTTTAGCCGGCAGGAAATCAGCACCGACTACCAGTTTTCCAGCGTGGATGAGACGGTGGCTCGCACCGAGTTTTTCTTTGGGGCGAAATTAGCGGCCAGAGTGAGGGAAAATAATTGGGCGCGCTTGCCGGAGTGGACCGGCGTTTGGGGCAAGCGTCTCTAAACGGAGAATTTCCGGTATTCGTTTTTGCACGGATGCCCCCACACGGCCCAAAATTCCCGGGTGGCGGGGCGCATAATGGCCGCACCGCACGTTTCGATAAAGAGCGGAAACTTAACATGAGCGCAAATTCCGTATCTTTCGCTGTGGTCGCGGGTCAGGGCGAACAAGTCCTCTAACGTAACATTTCTTTGCCGCAGTAATTCCCGCCCACGCTCCAGCCGGGTGTGTGAACTATTTATGGATTGTGCCAGCCGTTCCCGCTCAAGTGTTGAATTATCTTTTGCCAGGCAATGGTTGGTATGCACCACACTGCCCAACGTAACCTCCTCAACGTGGCAGTGAGAGGCCATAGCCTCAATGTTAAACCCCCGGCCGGTAGCGTCGGCCAGCATGTAGTTGTGCCCGCCCGCCAGTTGGGCCTCGGTGATGCAGGCCAGGGCATTGTCCAGATTATCCTGAGCCAACGTTTTGCGTACCACAAAGGGCCAGGTTACGCCCACCTGCCCGTCGCTGCCTACCAGATTATTGATGCCGATGGCAATTCCGGCTTCGTTCATGCCAATCATTCCCACGCAGCCCATAATCGTCAGGGTTAAAAATCGCAGGCCGCCGGCAGGATTGCCGTGGAGCAGGATTACAAACGGCGTGGCGGTGGAATGCATATCCCAGGTTTGGCCGAAAAATCCGCGCCCGTCGATAGTCGCCTCGGAACTAACAATGAAGGCGGTGCAATTATCCAGGCCGGGATGGGCCGGCGCGCTGCCTGCAACCGGAGAAGAAGCAAAATTATGCACCGTGTCGATAAAGTCGGTGAAACCGTTGAGAATGAGCAATTCAGCCGGCGTCAATCCGGTAACTTCACCGATTCCGCGCAACTCTTCCATTAAATCGGGGGCATATTCGTGGTGATAAGGGAGGCAGGCTTCGGCTAAGGCCAGCACCTGCTCTTGCGGGAGCATCTGCCCGGTCCAGGCTCTGGTGCTGCACAGGCCAACGCGCTCTTCAGCCGGCGTTCGAATTTCTTTGGCAAATCGCAAGGCGTGTTGACGTCCCATTTCAAGGGGCGTGCCGGATACCTGCACTACTCGAATTTTGGGCATTGGCTTCCTCTATCTGGTTGTTCACTCCCGGACACTTTTAATCATGAATTACGCGAATAGACGAAGATCGCAAATGTTTTTAAAGATTTTAGAAATAAGTCTTCGATAAATTCGCCTGTTTGCGCCATTCGCGATAAGATTTTTTGTTTTGTTAAAAAATGTTCGTTTAACATTTGTTGACGGAACGGGTTCACTGAACTTGCACGGTGGTATAAAACGATTCTGACCTTAAATCGAGCTTCCGGGAAGGTTTGTCGGGTAACAAATGCCAAAGGTACAATTTGGATCTACTGTGTCTTGTCCTGATCAGGGTCTAACACAAACAGGTGCCTGATCGCCGAAACGTACAGCACGCCATTACCCTCGGCGGCCTGGTTTTTTAGACGCCTCGTGGGTTGATGCAGGATTTTGTTCACCAGGCGATGGCTCATGCGCTTCACCATCTCCTGCTCACGCTCGTCAAGGTCCAGCCGGTTAAATAGCTGCTTCAATTCTCTCAGCCTGAGTTCCTCAATGTGGCTGCGCAGTTGAGTGATGGTTGAAACAACATCCAGCGAGGCGTACCATTTTAAGAACCCCGACACCTCTTCCTTAACAATCGTTTTAACCCGGGGAATCTCTGCCTCACGGGCGGCCACGTTGTTGTCGGCCTGCCCCTGTAAATCGTCGATGTCCCGCAGGTAAACGTTGGGCAGCTCGGTAACGTCGGAGTCTACATCGCGCGGAACAGCAATATCAATGATGAATAAACCGCGGTCTGGCCTCATATTCATTGCCGGTTCAAGTAGCTGGCGATTGATAATGGTGTGGGGTGCGCCGGTGCTGGTAATAACAATATCGGCGCTAACCAGCGCCTCCGGCATTTGTTGAAAGGTGATGGCCTTGCCGCCCCATTCCCGGGCCAGGGCTTCTGCATTTCTAAAGGTTCTGTTAGCCACCGTTATTCTGAAAACACCCCGTTTGCGGAGCGCCCGGACCGCAATTGCGCCCATTTTTCCGGCGCCAAATAAAACCACGTGCTGCTCCGGCAAATTGCCCAGTAATTGCTCGGCCAGCCCGGCAGCCACAGAGCTGATGGATGACGGGTTTACGCCAATTTGGGTTTCGGTGCGCACCCGTTTTCCGGCGTGAATGGCCGCCCTGAACAGGGCCGACAGAACCGTGCCTGCTGCGCGCTGGGAGAGGGCGGCTTCGTAGGCATCTGTGACCTGCCCCAAAATTTGAGACTCTCCCAGCACCATCGAGTCCAGGCCCGCAGCAACCTTAAACAAATGGCCGGCGGCCTCTTCGTCTTTAAAAGTGTAGAGATGTTCGGCAAATAATTCCGGGGAAACCCCGCACGAACGGCTGAGTAGTTTTATGATATCGCGGGCTGCAACCTGCGGGTCTTGCACCAGGGCGTAAATTTCCATCCGGTTGCAGGTAGACAAAATGATGCCCTCGTGTACATCTGTCAGGTGGGCTTTTGAATGGTTGGTATCAAAATGGGTCAGCGTCGAGCGCAGCCTGTTTTGGTTAAAATCAAGATGCTCCCTGATTTCCACCGGGGCTGTTTTGTGGCTCAAACCGAGCAATAAAATCTTCATGACATCACCTGCTTAAACACCTTGCAGCGGGGCCTGCTCTGTATTGGTTTCGGTTTTTATGGGGCCCGTCAGCAACGCCTCAACCACCGACCCGGCAGCAAAATTACCCTGTCCGTGTGGCAGCACAACCAATCCATTGGCTCCGCTCATCGATAGCAGCCGGCCCGACCCCTGAAAGCCCGTGGTGGAGGCAGTGAGTTTGCCGTCTGCGTGGCGGGTGAGCGCTACCCGCTGAAATTCGGTGCGGGCGGCATTGTGTTTAAAGGCGTGGGCCAGGGTTGCCGGTTCGCGCTGCCGGTAAATATGCGTGTGCCCCGCCATTTTTTGCAGCGCCGGCCGTACAAACACCTCGAAGCTAACCAGCGCGCTGACCGGAAAACCGGGCATTGCAAAACAGGGCTTGCCGTCGATGGTGGCAAAGGTAACCGGCTTGCCCGGCTTGGTGTTGACCCGCCCAAAATGCACGGTTCCGCGTGAGGCCAGATACGGCTTGACCAGATCGAGCTGCCCCATCGATACCCCGCCGGAGGTGAGCAGCACGTCCGCTTCCGCCAGCCCTTTCTCAAGGGTGGCCTTAAGCGTGCCCTGCTTGTCGCGCACAATGCCCAAATCCAGTGCGGTTGCGCCGGCTTGTCGCACGGCGCTCATCAGGGTAAAACGGTTAGAATCACGAATTTGGCCGGGTTTGGGCGTTTCGTGTGGCTCAACAATTTCGTCACCGGTAGACATAACGGCCACCACCGGCCGCCGGTATACCAACACCACCGGCCGCCCGACCGTGCTCAACAACCCCAATTCCGGCGGGCCGAGCACCGTTCCCCGGGCCAGCACCTGCCGGCCCGTTTCAATATCCTGGCCAATGGGCCTTAAATTGTCACCGGGCAAAATATCGCCGGCCAGGATTTCAACTTGACCATTTCCGGCTTCACACTGTTCAACCATGACTACGGCATCCGCTCCCGGCGGCGCGGGCGCACCGGTGGTAACTCGGGCTGCAGTGCCGGGCTTAATTTGAATTGGCTCTACGTAACCGGCGGCCTGATCGCCCACCAGCCGGCGCGCGCCGGTGCCATCGGCGGCAATTACCGCATATCCGTCGACGCCGGAGGCGACAAAGGGGGGCATTGGCTCTTTGGCCACAATATTTTCGGCCAGCACAAAATCCAGAGAACTAAACAGGGGGAGGCTCACAGCGGGTAACGGGTAGGTCTCACGGTGAATAATAGTTAAAGCTTCTTCGATAGAAATCATCGGGTAGGGGGATTCGAGCGGCATAAAAAATTACCTCACAGTGATGGTTGCAATTTTGTGAATTTACGAACCCGAATTTCGGAGTCGGAATTCACAGTAGGAGTATACTTTTTTTGGGGGAAAAATTCAAAATGCAGGTGACAGGTGACAGGTTGCAACCTGCAACCTATAGCTTTTGTGCTACAATAAGTGAGTTATTCCACGACATCCGAAACTTTGTAAATGATTATGAAAAACTTCCGTAAAAAACGATACCTGCTACTTGTTGTCGCCCTTATTTTAGTCGCACTGTTCGCTTGGTTTATTACCACAGAAAATACCACCATCTGGCCCATTAGAAACACAATTCAGTACCATTTGCTGGTTTGGTGGGCCGGCCCTGTTTCTGAACCCGATTCCACAGAAAGTGGCGCTCTGGCCGGCGCTATCCGCAATATTGAAGGCCGGCCCATCAAAGGGGCAACCGTGCTGGTTGCTGCCCGGGATGGAACGACTTTCAGCAGTCGCAGCGGGGCGGATGGCTTGTATTTTGTTGATGGCATTCCGCCCGGCACGTACCGGCCGGTGGCGGGGGCACCCGGTTATGAGAGCGTTCAATTTGGCGGGTTAGTGGGAGATGTGGAAATTGCCGCCAACGCCCAAACCGAGGTAGATGCCGCGCTGCCAATTTACCGGCCATCCACCGTTTTGCCTGGGGTGGATTTACACCTTTCCGAAGCAACAACCCCCACCTGCAGCAATCCGCTGGAAAGCAGCGCCATCCGGCGGCAGCTTTTTTTTAACAGCGGGGGGCGGCCCAACCAGCCCACCTTCTATTACACGCCGCTAACCGCGACCACTACCTCTCAGCTTCCTCTACTGTTGGCCATCTATCCCGGCCCCGCCGAGTCGTGGCAGTGTGTCAGCCTGCCGCTGGCTGCCGCCGGGTACGCCGTGCTGGCCGCCGGCCCGGCTTACACTTTTGAATTTGAAGCAACTTTGGATGAGATGGAGCGGCTGCTGGCCTTTGCCCACGAGGGCCAATTTCCGGGGACGACGGCCGACCGGGTTGCGCTGTTGGGGGGCAGTTACAGCACCATCCACGTGCAGCGGCTGTTGCAGCGGGGGCAGGAAAACATAGAAAGTGCGGTGCTGCTCGGCCCGCCCACAGATTTGTTTGATATGCGGCGGCGGCTGGAAAACGGCACCTTTTCCCCCCCGTTTGGGCTGGACCAGGCGGCCAGAGCGCTCGGCTTGCCGGACCGGGTGCCGTTGCGGTACTGGAAATATTCCGGGGCGTACCACGTTGCCGGCAATTATCCGCCGGTGATTATTTTCCACAGCCGCAACGACAAAATTGTGCCCTACCAACAAAGCGAACTGCTGGCCGCCAATCTGGATGTGGCCGGCGCGCCGAACGAACTGTACCTGTTTGATGGGGCCACCCACTACCTGATGGCCGAAGGCGGCGGCGCGCTGGAAATATTTGAGCGCGCGCTTGATTTTTTGGCAGCTCATTTGAAATAGGTCGGGCAATTTTAAAAATGATTGTCTCAAGATTTGTATTACGTACTTTGTAAAACACTCATTATTACGCAATACGCAATACATTTGGATTGATTTTACCTGTCCAAACCAACCGGTGCCGGGAAAGGAAATTTTCTTTACATCAAACGAGGCAGCGGCGTAATGCACTCCGGCACATCGTTGCGGGGATTGTTGACCAGGGTTGAAACGGGGTAGGCCGTCATCTGTTGGGCGGGGTAGGGCTTGAGCAAGCCCTGCAATTGCTCCGGTTTCTGTTCTGCCGGGTCAAGCCACTGCGGGTAATATTTCGGCGGCAAAATCACCGGCATCCGATTGTGGATTTTCTCCATCAATTCGTTGGGCGGGGTGGTGATGATGGTGCAGGAAAGCACCTCATCGCCGTGGGGCGATTGCCAGTATTCCCACAAACCGGCAAAAGCAAACGGCTCCTGCGATTCCAGTTGAATGTACATTGGGGTTTTGGCCCCCCTTCTTTTCCCCCCTCCGGGGGGGGAAGAAAGGGGGGGATGCCACTCGTAGAAGCCGTCCGTCAAAATCAGGCAGCGACGCCGGCGGTAAGCCACCCGGAAGGAGGGTTTCTGGGCCAGGGTTTCGGAGCGGGCATTAATCATCCGGTTGCCAATTTTGGGGTCTTTGGCCCAGGAGGGAATCAGGCCCCACCGGAAAAAATCAATTTGATTTTGGCCGTTGTTGGCCACCACCGCCACCGGTTGCGAGGGGGCAATATTAAAGCGTGGCGAGTACTCTTTTGGCGGCGTGAACCCGACAAACGATTCCGCTAATTTTTTTGCATCAGCATTTAAAGTAAATCGCCCACACATGATTTTCCCCTTTGAAGAAAGGGGCTAGGGTTTGGGAATTGGGAGTTAGGGAAAAACACCTGCTTCATTTTGTCCCTAAATCCTAACTCCTGACTCCTAACCCCTGTTTTTAGCCAACATGCGCCCGTCGCCCGGATTCGATGAGCGTTTTGAGATTGGACATGCTGCGTCGCATAGCCTTTTGGGTAGAACTGCGCCGCCCCAGAAAATCGAAGATTGAGGCAATGATGCCGCGCGGGCTGTATTTCCACGTCCATTTGAAGCGGGTGCCGGCGCCACTCGATTCAAATTCCCACACCATTTCGCTGCCGGCGGCAAATGGACAACTTGAGGCAGTGTCGATTGCCTTTACCCGTGAGGCGGACGGCATTTGATAATCCACCACCTCCGCTTCCCAGCTATAAACCGCGCCGCCACCCTGCCTGGCATCAATGCGCAAAAGAGTTCCCCGCCTGAGCGGTTTGGGGGTGAGCATTTCCACGGCTTCAATCTGGTCGGCCCATTCCTGCCAGTTTTGTAAATCGTGGCAAAAACGAAAAACATCGGCCCGGGGGACTTCAATGTCAATTTGTGCTTTAAGTTGCGGCATTTTGATATCCTGTGGGTATTGTAATTTAAGTATCACTATTTTACTATGAACCGCCCCTCACCGCCAAACGCCCACCGGGTTTGAATATCTGCAAAAAGGATATTCTTCGCGTCTGGACAAGCTTGATGCTATAATGACAAAAATATAGATTTTGGGATGGTAACGCAACCGTGAAACGAAAACTACGGGGAATGAAACGCAGTGCCATTGAGCTGGATTTTAATCTCTACCGGGTCAATGTGCCCATAGCCGGGCTGGCCGGGGCCAACCTGAGCGTAATTGACATCTGGCCCGAAGGGGTTGGCAAGACAATTGTGTTTGTGCACGGGTACGCCGGCTGCGCCGAAACGTGGGAGCATCAGATTAACTGTTTTTCCCGCACCTACCGGGTAATTGCGCCGGATTTGCGCGGGCACGGCCAGAGCGACGCCCCGCTGACCCAATACACCATGCCCGAACTGGTTGCCGACCTGCGTACCATCTCCAAAACGCTCAACCTGCCCGAAAAATTTATTTTGGCCGGCCACTCGTTTGGCGGTTCAATTTGTGTTGAGTACGCTAACACTCACCCGGAACAGCTCGAAAAACTGGTGCTGATTGCCACCGCCGGAGAGTATCCGCTGCCCCGCATGGCGGCCTGGGCGTACCGGCTGCCGACGGCCTTCTTTCGACTGTGGTGGGATTACCGGCCTCGCTGGAATGCCGAACCGCACGTCATGAAACGGATGGCTATTAATAATATGCGTAAATGGCAAGCCTGGCCGCTGCTGAAAAATATTCACACGCCCACGCTGATTATTACCGGCGAGCGGGACAGCTACTTTCCCCGCTACGTGTTTGACGACCTGAGTGAACAGATTCCCAATGCCGAAGTGTACGATGTGGGGGCTGCCAAACACAAAGTGCAGCTTGAGCGCCATCAAGCGGTAAACCGGGCCATTGAGCGGTTTGTCTCTGATGGCCGGCACGGCTCGTGGCGCGATCAGCAAATGGAGCAGTCTGTGGTTTTGGGGGTGCGGCGCTGGCTGGCAAATTACAACAAAGATACCCCCTCAACCGTGCCAATCCCCCGCCAACCGCTGCACAGATTTCTGGAAAGCGCCGCCGACTGGATGCCCAGGCGTGCCGCTACGGTATTTTTCGGGTCGTCACTGACTTACCGCCAGCTTGACCAGCAGGTGAATCAATTTGCGCACGCCCTGCACGGACTGGGTGTAACCCCGGGCAGCCGGGTAATGATTGTGCTGCCCAACATCCCGCAGTTAATTGTGGCCTATTTTGGCGCGCTCAAAGTGGGGGGGGTGGTGGTGCTATCTAACCCGGAGGCAGACGCGGCCTTAATTGTTGAGCAGATTGCCCGGACCGAAGCCTCCATCCTGGTGACATTGCAGGATTTTGGCGGGCTGGTGAATATGGCCTTGCAGAAAACCACGCTGCAAACCGCAGTTCTGGCCGATGTTCGGGATTCGGTTTCGGCCAAGGCCTACAAAGAACTGGTGGCCCGCTGGGGCGTAAAAAAATCGCCGGGCGGGTTGGCCGGTGCCGCCGGGCAATGTATTGCCATGCCTGATTTTATGGCCGATGCCGCCACCTTGCCCCCCGCCATCAAGGTGGCGCATGACAGTCTGGCGGCTATTGTTTACACCAGCGGCACCACAAAAACGCCCAAAGGCGTTTGTTTAACGCACGCTAATCTGGTGGCCAATGCGCTGCAAACGCGCCACTGGATTCAAAATCTTAAGTATGGCGAGGAAACGTTTATGGCAGTGGTTCCCCTGACTCACAGTTATGGAATGACCACCGCTATGAACATCCCCATTGTTATGGCGGCCACCATTGTTATGCTGCCGGTGTTTGAACTGGAGCAAGTGCTGCACCACATCTCGGAATACAAACCGACGGTATTTCCCGGCGTTCCGGCTATGTATACGGCCATCAACCAGTCCCCAAATGTGCGCGGCTATGGCCTGGAAAGCATTAAGGTCTGCATCAGCGGCGCAACCCCGCTGCCGGTCGAAGTGCAGGAGGCGTTTGAAAAACTAACCCGGGGCCGATTGATTGAGGGGTACGGCCTCACCGAAGCCTCGCCGGTTACGCACGCCGATCCCATCGGTGGGGGGCGCAAGGTTGGCTCCATTGGTTTGCCAATTCCAAACACCGATGCCAAAATTGTCGATCTGGTCAGCGGCGAGTCTGTTCGGTACGGCCACATTGGCGAGTTGGCCGTAAGAGGGCCGCAGGTTATGCAAGGCTACTGGAATGATGAAGAAGGTACCGCCGAAGCCTTGAAAGACGGCTGGCTTTTTACCGGCGATGTTGCCGTTATGGATAGAGACGGCTATTTTCAAATTATCAGCCGCAAGCGGGATACCATTATGTCCGGCGATTACAGCGTTTATCCCCGCGATGTGGAAGAGGTGCTGTACGAAAACAGCAAGGTGCTGGAAGTAGCGGTGGTTGGGGTTTCAACCGAGGGGAATAGCCAAAAGGTGAAGGCATTTGTTGTGCCACGCCCCGGAACCGACCTCTCTAAAGAAGAATTGCTGGAACTGTGCCGCCACCGGCTGGATGAATACGCCGTGCCGTGGGACATTGAATTCCGCCAGGAGTTGCCTAAATCTTTTGTGGGCAAGGTGCTGCGCCGGATGCTTGTGGAAAACAGTAATCAGTAGTCAGAAAGAAACCTGACTACTGGCTACTGACATCTGAAAAAGGAGTATTTTGATGACAAAACGCCCCAAAATTTGTTTAGTAATGGGGGGGGGAGGCAGCCGGGGATTGGCGCATATTGGCGTGCTAAAAGTGCTGCTTCGGGAAAAAATCCCCATCGATATGATTGTTGGCACCAGTATGGGCGGCATTATTGGTGTGCTGTTTGCCCTGGGATACAAACCGGCAGAAATTGGGCAGGGGGTTAGCCGGCTGCAACAAAATTCATTGATCAACCTCAAAATGTTAACTATCCGCGCCCGGCAGCGCCACATGCGGGATTTTCTGGCGGAGACATTGGGCAGCAAAACCTTTGCCGATCTCTCGACTCCGGTCACATTAATGGCCGTGGATATGAAGCGCGGGGCCGAAATCTGCCTGCGCGAAGGGCCTCTGGTGCCGGCTTTGCTGGCCTCCAGCGCGGTACCGGGCGCGTTTCCCCCCGTTCATATGGATGATATGGAACTGAACGATGGTGGCGTGATTGATAGTTTGGCCACCCATGTGGCCTTTGAGCAGGGCGCGGAGAAAGTGGTTGCCGTTGATGTGTACACGTGGGTGGCGAAAGAGAACCTGGCGCG
>CAYWSS010000003.1:0-27479 GCA_964460505.1 uncultured Caldilineaceae bacterium
GCGCAGGATGGGGCAAATAAGTATCTTCTCATATTGTATAACCCGGGGCAAAGCTCGGGCCGGTCTCCTGACCGCGCCCGATGGTGGTTCGGTCGGAGACCGGCCACAGCGTCTCCCCGGCAAATTGAGAAGATACGTAAATAACGCGATGCCGGCTTTAAAGAAGTTGCACGATTCCCCGATACATGCTATCGTCCCCACAGAATAATAACCGCTATTTTTCGGTGCGGCAAATGTCTTAAAAGATACTGTTGACCACAATGTTGCCCCGTACTCTCGAGAGGAAAAAATGAAAAAAACGTCGCTCCTTGTTTTACTGGTAACTACCTTGCTGGCTGCAGGCTGCCAGCTTCAACCTGTTATTCCCGAACGTCCCCCCGAACCGGATATTGCCTTTATGACAGATCGTGACGGCAACTTTGAAATTTACACCATGAATCGCGATGGTAGTGACCCCACCAATCTGACAAATAGCAGCGAGAACGAAGGTTTGCCGGCCTGGTCATCGCGCATTAGAGCGTTTGCCTTTTTAACGGATCAGGGCGTCGATGGCTTGGCAATTCAACGAATGGGCCGTTCCGGCAGTAATCGGACGACGATGAGTCAGGATTTGATTCCAAATTTCAGCGGGCCGGTTTGGTCCCCCAGCGGTGAGTGGCTTGCGTTTGGCGGGGGCGTAGATGCCAACCCGGACGTGTATCTGGTGGATGCCACCGGAGAGGAACTGGTTAATATTACCAACACCCCCGGCGAGGATGTTTTTGCCGACTGGTCGCCGGATGGCCATGAATTGCTGTTTCTGTCCGAGCAAGAGGGCAACATTGCCATCTACCGCCTGCCGGCTGAAGGCGGAGAACCAACCCGCCTCACCGACCCGCAGTTTGGCAGCGGCCGGCCCGATTGGTCCCCCGATGGTTCAAAAATTGCGTTCATGTCTAATCGTGATGGCGATATTGAAATTTACGTGATGGATGCGGATGGCGGCAACGTGGAGCGGTTAACCAATAACCCCGGTTTTGACGGTTTTCCCCTGTGGTCGCCGGATGGCGCTAAAATTGCATTTCTATCCGGGCGCGATAACAATGCCGAAATCTACACTATGAATCCGGACGGGTCCGGCCAAACCAACATCACCAACGCTCCTGCCTCGCAGGAATCTGTAGAAGGTGATTTCAAGTGGTCTTCCGACGGAACCCAAATTATGTTCCACACGGATCGGGACGGTAATCTGGAAGTGTACGTTATGGGCAACGATGGCAGTAACCCCACCAATTTAACCAACGATCCCGGTGTCGATTTTGCCTCTATCTGGCTGCGGTAGATTAGCCCCCACAATTCTCAGAAATTAAAAAGGCCGCAGAAAAATGTCTCTGCGGCCTTTTTGTTTGTAATCTTTGAGAAACAAGATTACCTCTCGGCCCGCCATTCGTCGGTGATTTCCGCGCCATCCTCAATTTTCACCTGCTCACCGGTGTCATTGATTAACTTTACATCTCCCTTGAGCGTTACATTTCTGCCAAATTTTATATCACCGCGAACCATCAGCCGCCTGCACTCCAGTAGATTGGGAACCCCGTGTGGAAAGCGAGCTTGCATATCATCAATCAGTTGGTAGAAGCGCGGGTCCAGATCGATTACGGCCCGGCCCAATTTTCGGGCGGGGTTTGGGATCACCTGAAAATCATCGGTGAGAATATAGTTGTTAGAGCGCACATCCAGCAGGTCGTTGGTTTTTTTGATGGGGGCAAAACGGGTTTTGGGCACTCGAACCGCACCGGCCCCGTCAAATACGGCAATGGCCGACCCCATTGCGGTTTCAAGTTGGTACACGGGCGTTGATGTTTTGTCTCGCGGGTCAACGGTTTTGCTGTTGCGGATCATCGCCAGCCCCAAAATGTTGTTTTTGGCAGCCATCAATTGTTTTAATGCCGGGAGGTTAACCCACAAATTGTTTGTGTTGAAATATTTATGGCGGGTGATATCCTGAAACGTGGTTTCATCGGCGGTGGGGCACTGGGCCGATTCTCGTAAAATCAACTGGCCGTTGGGCCATTGGGCCAGATGCCCGCCCTTTTTATCGGCTTCGGTGCGGTCGGCCACTTCCATCATAAACGGCAGTTGCTTATCCATAAAATAGCCCAGAATTGTCTTGTCGATGACTGCCCCCAGGTTATCGGCATTGGAGACAAACATAGTTTCGTAGCCATGGTTTAGCAGCGCTTCCAGCATGCCGCTGGTCATCAGGGCCGTGTAAATATCGCCGTGACCGGGCGGGCACCACTCCAGTTCGGGGTCATCCGGCCAGAGGGCAGGGCTGTAATCGGCTTGGGCAACCTTTGGCACTTTGTGCTGAAGAAAATCAAGCGGGATCGGTTGCGGGTTGGCTTGATCCCGATATTTTTCTACGGCAGCCAACGAATCATTGCGGGTACTGAAGCTGTTCATCAACACAATTGGGATTTTGGTGTGTTGAACCTGGCGGGCAATAATATCCAAAAAAGACAGGCCATCTTTTACAACCAGCAGTGATTTGGCTTTTTCCAGGCCCATACTGGTACCCAGACCGCCGTTCAGCTTTAGCAGAAGCGTTTTTGGCAGCGCAGCTTCGCCTGTTGTAGCCAACACTGCCGGAAAAGTTTCTGCATCAGGTACCGATTCCACCGCCAAAATCTCAGATTCCGGAATGAGGCCGGTCTGCCCGCTTACCAGTTGATGGTAATAATGCTCAAAGGTTTTTATCACGATGTTGGGCAGATTTTCTGCTTTCATTCGTGCGGCAAAAGGGGCAAAGTTTCCCTGGCTGTTGGTCATTGGATTTTTTTCTCCTCATCTGCTTTTCGTTGTTGAATCCAGGCTTGCACCGCTTCCGGTGACATAATGGCGGGATTTCCCAAATCTTTGTCGGTGGCAGACTCCAGTTCCGGCGGCAGATGATTGATCAAAAGATCAAGATCGGCGGAACTGTGAATTTCTTCGTCCAGCACGCGGGCCATCGCCGTGTTGTGGGCAACCTGATGCTTGCGCGCGGCTTTTACCAGCCCTTTCAGCAGCGTTTCCCAGGTGGTCATTGGCCCTTGCGTAATTGAGGCCGATTCGGCTGCCGAGTCGATGAAGGCAAACGGCACTTTCTCAAATGGCTCATTCATAGTGATGGCGGCCAGAATCCAGTCGGTGTCGAATGAAAAGTCGAAAACGGTGGGCGCTTGAATGATGGGGTGCAGCACATCACGCTGGTACAATTTGAAAGCGGCCTGCGTATCGCGGATGTTGCGGGAGAAGATAGCGCTGCCCACCATGCGCTGCATGTGGCGTAACACCTTGATGCCAATGCCCCAGCGGCCCTCCTGCTTTACCAACACCGCATCCGGATGCTTGCGGTTGCCCAACACTATGCGCGAGTTGTTGCGAACCAGCTTTTCCAGGAGCAGCCCGATTTGTCCCAGATGAACTGAATTGTCAGCATCGGTGTAAATTACCGCATCAACGCCGTCTTTGAGCGCTTCCATTGCCCCCAGGATCACCGCTCCGCCCTTGCGAGAATCGTTGACGGATTTCAGGGTGGCCAGCGGCCCGCTGCCGGTGGGGATGGCCTCATCCAGAAAAAGAACCTTTACCGCCTGGCCCAGCGGATGACCGGCCGCAATGTCAGCCGCAACCCGGCCGCTGTGGTGCGGGCACCCATCGTCTACGGCGTACAGTGCCCACGATACGGTCGAGTTGCGGGTGGCCCAGTCAAGCTGCTCCATTTTTACGCGCAGAGAATCTTCCCCGTGGGGATTATCGGCGCTTTTGGGGTGCAGGCGGTTGTGTTCGCCCCACATGGCAAACACAACCCCGAGTTTTAGCGGCTGTTGATTGGCTTGCAAAAACAGTTTCGATTCAACCAGCCTGGCGGCAAGCTTAAATTCAAGCGGGGCGCTTTCTTTTCGGGCCACATCCTGAATCTCATCTATTGAAAAACCGGGCAGTTGCAGCAGGGCTTCTGTGAGTACATACAGACTTTTCCGGTCGGCAGATTCAGTCAGATCAAAGTTGGTTTTGGCGTTGTTAACGAACTCGTTAGGGATGGTCATCGTTTCTCCAAACATTTACCTTTCTTGAAATTCGCAGATTAAAATGTCCATATTGCATAGCGCGGCCAGGCCCTGACAAAAGCAAATGGGACGCAGATTTGAGGGATCGAGCGGACACTTGCGCCGTCCTCCCCGCAGGGGCAGTGCAGGTGTAAAAAAGAAAAACAAAAAAATCCGCTCAATCCGCGTCCAGAATAATTTGCGCCCACACTGTAAACATTGCGTATCTGTGAAAATACGCAATACGCAGCACGTAATATTCTGTCACCCAAACCCTTGAAAGCTCATCTATTTGATATGTACTGCAATGCCCAGCGCGGCTTCTGCGGATTCTTGCAGCGTTTCGCCCAGGCCGGGGTGGGGATGTAATGTCTCGGCCAAATCGGTCAGGGTGGCTCCCATTTCCAGGGCCAGGGCTGCTTCGCCAATCAAGGTTTCGGCGTGTCGCCCGACAATGGTTACGCCCAACAGTACCTCGGTATCCCGCTCGGCCACGGTCTGCACAAATCCTTCGGCGGCGTTAAGGGTGAGTGCTCTGCCGCTGGCTGCCAGCGGAAACCGGCCGGTTACAACCTTGTACCCTATCTCTTTTGCCTCCGCGCCAAAAAGCCCCACGGTGGCAATCTGCGGGTCGGTCCACACCACGCGGGGAATGGCCTGCGGGGTGTACTGGGTGGGCAACCCGGCCAGACCTTCGGCGGCAACTTTGCCCTGTTTGATGGCAACGTGAGCTTGCATTGGGCCGCCGGTAACATCGCCCACGGCATAAATGGCCGGATTGCCGCTTTGCATCTGATCATTCACCGGGATGAAACCCTGCTCGTCGGGCAGCAATCCCACCTGTTCCAGCCGTAGTTCATCGGGGCGCGGGGTTTGTCCCACTGAAAAAATAACCGTATCGGCTTCTGCCGCCGCAGCGGGCAAATCAGTTACGTTGGATTTTATATTAACGCCAAGTTTCTTGATTCGGGATTGTACGTACCGGGCCGCAGATTGACCAAACGAGTCCAGCAGTTTCTGTTCCGGCGGAATTAGCAGGCGTACCTGGCTGCCCAGTTTGACAAACAGGGTGGCCAATTCTGCGGCAATGTAGTTGCTGCCAATGATGGCCAGATTGGCCGGCAGATTGGCTAAATGCAGCGCCTGATCCGGGGTTAGCACCCGCGCCCCGCCAAAGTCAAGTTCGGGTAGCGGGGTTGGGGCCGCCCCCACCGCGATAATGGCGTGTTCAAACATGTAGCGTTTGGTTCCATATTCAGCCTCAATGCGCACTTCATTTTCACTCAAAAACCAGCCTCTGCCTTGCACAAAGGCGACTTTATTGTGATCCAACAACGTTGTGATGCCCCCGGATAACCGTTTTACCAGCCTGTTTTTCCACTGCTGCATCTTTTTTAGATTAACCGTTGGTTTATCAACGGAAATGCCCATTTTGGACAATTCCGGAATTTGCCAAAACGTTCCGGCGGCGGTCAGTAAGGCTTTGGCCGGAATGCAGCCGTGATGCAGGCAGGTTCCACCAGGGAGGCCGGGGTCTATCAACACGACCTCTTTGCCCAACTGCGCCGCTCGGATGGCAGCCACATAACCGCCCGGGCCTGCACCCAGAATAATAACGTCAACCGTGGTGACAATATCACCGACAACCATTATGCCATCTCCAAAAATATTAAGTTGGGGTTGGAAAGCAACGCTTTTACGCGATTTAGAAAACGCGCGCCGGTAGCACCGTCAATAAGCCGGTGGTCAAAACTGAGAGCCAGCGGTAATACCGGACGGATTTTAATCTGGCTTTGCGCGGCCACCGGTTTCTCTGTAATTTTACCGACTCCCAAAATGGCTACTTCGGGCGGGTTGATGATGGGGGTGCCCTGGTATGAGCCAAAGCTGCCAAAATTGGTGATGCTAAAAGTGCTGCCTGTCAGTTCGGCCTGGGTCAGTTTGCGCTGCCGGGCCATCTCCGCCAGCCGATTTAGTTCGGCGGCCAACTGGGTTAGGGTCAGCCGGTCAGCGTGGCGAAGCACCGGCACCAGCAACCCCTGAGGGGTGTCGGTGGCAATGCCCATGTGGTAGTGGCCGTGTTTGATAATCTTTTGCGCTTCCATATCCAGCGAGGCGTTAAAATAGGGAAACTCCTTTAAGGCTTGTGCCGTGGCTTTGATGATAAAGGGCAGGTAGGTCAAGCGAACGTTCTTTTTTTCTGCTTCAGTCTTGAGGCTTTGCCGCAGCGCAACCAGGCCGGAGGCGTCGAACTCTTCAAACAGGGTTACATGCGGAATACGCCACGCCATTTCCATGCGCTCAGCCATGCGGCGGGGGATGCCGTGCAGCGGCTCCTCTGCGCTTGTTTCTTTGCCTGACGATGGCGCAGAGATGGGGGGTGGCGGCGAGGGTGGCGTGGCAGGATGAATTTGCAGCGGCGGTTTGGGTTCAGGGAGCGGTGGTGATTCTTGCGGTTTTTGTTGAATGAATTGCTGCACATCGCCCGGTAGAACGCGTCCCGCAGGGCCGGTGCCGGAAACCTGTGCTAAATCAACGCCCATTTCAAGGGCCATTTTGCGGACGGCAGGCGCGGCCAGCACGCGTTTTCCCGGGCCGGCAATTCCTCCTCCTCTGGTCACTGAAAGTGAGGGTTTGGCCCTGGCCGTCTTTTTTTCCGGGGCAGGCTTATCTTCTGTGGTGGTAATGGTAATTAACACATCGCCCACCTGGGCCATTGCTCCGGTTTGCGCTGTAATTTCTACCACTTCACCGGCTACCGGCGAGGGAATTTCGACCACGGCTTTGTCGGTTTGAATTTCCAGAATTGGCTGATTCATGGTGAGCCTATCGCCCACCGCTACCAGCCAACGCAAAATTTCCGCCTCGTGAATACCTTCGCCTACATCAGGTAGTTTAAATTGGTACATTGATTTTGCTCCTCGTATAAAATGTTCGTAGTCAGGCGCGCAACGCAGTGGAATGCCGCCTTAACGCCACTCCGCTATTGCTGCGAGGCTGACTACGAGCGGGTAGTAGCTAATTAATGGCATCGTTTCAGAGTGTCTACATAATAGGTTTACACTTTGAGCCAAAATAATAAAATATCAGCGATTTTAATTCTATCATTCCGGCGATTCTGTTCTAAACCAGGTTGCAATAAGAACAGAATTGGCACGCAAAGCGTGATAGAATTTTGATAGCGAAAATCTTTGTGTTACGGCAATTTTTGTGATGCGCGAATCATGCTTCCAACGTCCGATAGATGGCTTTTGTGACTCGTTTGGAGTTTGGAATAATGAAATCTTCCAATTTTGGCACCGGAAAGGCCGTATCGGGACCGGTGACGCGCTCTACGGGGGCCAGCAGAGAATAGAGACAGCGCTCGTTGATGATCGCCACGACTTCTGCCCCTGCCCCGCCGGTGCGGGCCGCTTCGTGAATGACCACCGCTCGCCCGGTTTTGTTTACCGAGGCAGCAATTGCCTCTTCGTCCAGCGGGGCAATTGTGCGCAAATCGATGACTTCAACGGTGCAGCCGGTGGCTGCCTCGGCCAATACGGCAGACTCAAGGGCTATTTTTACCATTGCGCCGTAGGCAACAACGGTAACATCGTTGCCTTCTTTCACTAGCGCGGCCTTACCCAGCGGCACGGTGTATCGCTCTGCGGGAACATTCTGTCGAAGCGAGCGGTATAGTTTCATGTGTTCCAGAAATAGCACCGGGTCCGGGTCATCAAGGGCCGCGTGCATCAAGCCCTTGGCATCGTAGGGATTGGAGGGGATGGCTACTTTGAGGCCCTGAATGTGCATAAACAGGGCCTCGAAGTTATCCGAGTGCATTTCCGGGGGGCGAATTCCTCCCCCGAACGGCGTTCGGATAACCAGGGGCACGGTGAATGTTCCCCCGGAACGGTATCGCATACGGGCGGCCTGGGTGGTGATTTGGTTAAACGCAACCATGACAAAGGGCAAAAACTGTATTTCTGCCACGGGGCGCAGGCCATTGATAGCCATGCCTACGGCCGTGCCGATGATACCAGACTCGGCCAGGGGGGTATCAAATACCCTCGTTTCGCCAAAGCGGGCTTGCAGCCCCTCGGTTACCCGAAAGACCCCGCCGTTTAATCCCACATCTTCGCCAAAAACCAGTACCCGGGAATCACGCTCTAATTCCAGCGCCAGTGCATTGTTGATGGCCTGTACCATTGTCCATTTGGGCATTGTTGTTTCCTTAAAAAAAAGATGAACGATGAATGATGAATAGTGACACCTGCCCCAACCCGCAAAGGGGTCGGGGCAGGTGTGTAACGAATTGTGAAAGTAAGGTTGGGTGGTAATCGTTCACCCCCATCCTCTCGTGAGGGCCACCACACTCCCTAAGGGGTAAGGTTGGGGGGGGTGAACGGTTACTATATTTCTATCTCTAAATCCTGAAGTAGTTGGTCTCGCTGTTGGATTAGTTGCGGTGAGGGTGTGGCCATGGTCAGGGTGAAGTGCTGGCGTAAATCCTGGGGAGGCAGGGCTTCGTAGGTTTCCACAGTGGTGCGGAATTCGGTTTCAATGTCTTCGTGAAGTTGTTCGTCGGCCAGGTCGGTGAGCAATTGGCGGCTCATTAAAAATTTTCGGTAGCGGAGCAGCGGGTCTTGTTTGGCCCAAACTTCCAGCTCTTCCGGGGGGCGATATTTGGTGGGGTCATCGGCGGTGGTGTGGGCGCCCATGCGGTAAGTAACGGCTTCGATGAGGGTTGGCCCTTCTCCCACACGCGCTCTGGTAATAGCGCTGGTCATGGCGTTAAATACGGCCAGAATGTCGTTACCGTCCACCCGGGTGGCGGGAACGCCAAATCCAAATCCCCGGTGGGTTAAATGCCGGATGGCCGTTTGTTTGTGTCGCGGCATGGAAATGGCCCAGCCGTTATTTTGAATAACAAAAATCACCGGCACTTTAAAAACGGCAGCAAAGTTAAGCGCTTCGTTAAAATCTCCCTCGGAAGTTGCGCCATCGCCTAGGCCAACCACGGCCACGTGAGGTTCGTTTTTGTATTTTATGGCTTGGGCAATGCCCACCGCATGCAAGACCTGCGTGGCCAAAACTATTTGAAACGGCAGGCAGCGCGCCTGATAGGGATAATCATCGGGGATGTAGCCGCCCCAATGCTTGAGTTGATTGAGCAAGGGAACACCTTTAACCATGTAGGAGAGCGTTTCCCGGTAGGAACCCATTAACCAATCTTCCGGCAGCAAGGGGGCTGCCATGCCAACGCAGGTGGCCTCTTGCCCGTTTAGCGGGGCAAAGGTGCCTGTTCGCCCCTGGCGCTGGAGGGCAATCATCTGCCCGGAAAAGATGCGGCCAAAAACCATCCAGCGGTATAAACTGAGCAGTTCATTTTGGGGTAATTCAGGGACATCGCCTACTACTTTTCCTTCTGGAGTTAGCACCTGAAAAATTGTGTCATCGGCAGTGATCGACATAGCTATTCCTTTCGCAAAGTTTGAACCGGAGTGAAGGGGGGAACGGTGAAATCTGAAATTTTCAGCAGTGTAACAGAAAATCGAAAGTCTCACAACATTCCAGGCATAATTTGGGATGTAAGAATGTCAGGCTGTTTAATTGCAGTACGGTGGCTTTGGGTTATACCGGGGGGACATCCAGAATTTCTCTTACTTTGCCGGCCAAAACTTTAAAGCTGAATGGTTTTTGGAGAAATTCAATGCTTGTGGCCGAAATGTCGTGCCGTTCAATAGATTTGTTGATATAGCCGGACATAAAAATTACTTTCATGTTGGGCTGAATAAGGGTTAATTGTTTGGCCAAATCTTTTCCGTTCATGTCGGGCATAACTACGTCAGTTAGCAAGAGGTCAATAGAATTGGGGTTGTCCCGGGCAAACTTCAGGGCCTGTTTGGCATTGGCTGCTTCCAGCATGCGATACCCCTGTGATTTTAAGACCAGGTGGGCCAACTCTCGCACGCCGGCATCATCTTCTACCAGCAGAATCGTTTCGCTGCCGGAGGGGACTGTTGACACAACCTCCGGTGGTATCCGCCTGGTGGGCTGAACTTCTTTTGCAACAGGAAAATAGATGTAAAAGGTGGTGCCGATGTCCTCTTCACTTTCAACCCAGATATTACCTTCACTTTGTTTTACAATGCCAAAAACGGTGGACAATCCCAGACCTGTTCCGGACCCCATCTGTTTGGTGGTAAAAAAGGGTTCAAATATGTGCGATTGAACTTCTTCGCTCATTCCGTGGCCGGTATCGCTAATAGTCAGGCGCACGTGTGGGCCTGTGATTGAACCGATGTGATTCTCAACAAATTGCTCATCTAACATGACATTGCCGGTTTCAATGATCAGGGCTCCGCCATCGGGCATGGCATCGCGGGCGTTTACAGCCATATTGACAATGATTTGCTCCATCTGGGCTTTGTCAACCTTAAGCGACCATAAATCGCGGGAAAGAATGATTTGCAGGTGAATGTCTTCGCCTATAATTCGTTGGAGCATCTTGTTCATATTTTCTGCAATGGTGTTAAGGTTGAGTATTTGCGGCTGGATAATTTGCTTGCGACTAAAGGCCAGCAACTGGCTTACTAAATCGGCCGCACGGTTTCCCGAATCCAGAATTAAACTGACGGCTTTCCAGTTAGGGTCATTTGGAGTAATCCTGGTTTGCAAAATTTCGGCAAATCCGTTAATTGCCGTCAACAGGTTGTTAAAGTCGTGGGCAATACCGGCGGTGAGGGTGCCAATGGTTTCCATTTTTTGAATGTGGCGCAGTTGGCCTTCCAGTTTTTCTTTGGCTTCTTCTGCCTGCTTGCGCTCTGCCAGTTCCTGCCGCGCGGCCTGGTACAACCGGGCGTTTTCTATGGCTGTGGCAATTTGGCCGCTCAAAATTTCCAGGGCCAAAACGTCGTTTTGGCTAAAAATACCCAGCCGGGGGCTTTGGATATCAAGCGTGCCCACAGGTTTGCCTGATACTGTAATGGGCAGACATAATTCTGACTGAATATCAATTTGTTCCGGGATTAGAGTAATATATCTTGAGTCTTCTCTTATATCATTGGCCAGAACAATTTTGTCGTAATTGGCTACCCAGCCGATGATACCCTGGGTTAATGACTGAGTGTGACCTTGTTTAAAAAAATCTTTGATAGAACCGCTAACCGCCTTCAATTTCAGCACATCACCTTCTATCATATAAATAGCGACGTGATGGTAGTTAAAGGTTTCCTGAATGAGTTGTACGGCCCTTAAAAGAACAGTGTCTATTTCCAGAGCCGAGGTGATTTTGTTGCTCATTTTATTGATAAGCGTGAGCTGGGCAACCCGTTGTTTTAGTTCGCTCTCTGCCCGTTGTCGCTCGGTTATGTGTCTCCATTCGCGCAACGCCCGGGTGGCGATACGGGGCATATCCTGTAACGTTAGTTCAGATTTTACAATATAGTCCAATGCGCCCCGTTTCATGATTTCTACGGCAACTTCTTCATCACCCTGGCTGGTCATGATTACAATGGGAAAGGGGGGGTGTTCCAGGCCGGGCGGCAACAGATCAATGCCATCCCCGTCTGGCAGGCGCAAGTCTGAAATAACCAACTCCGGGCGTAACTTTTCTAATTGCGTTTGAGCTTCTACCAGATTCCGGGCAACAGTAACTACCATTTCTGTGGGGCGAGATTCAAAAGAGCGGGTGATGAGAATGGCATGTCCGGGATCATCTTCCACCAGTAAAATGTTAGCAGGTCTTTTGCTCATATTTGTGCTCCATGCGGGTCAATTGAACGGAGTTAGGGCCATGGATAATGATTCCAGCCCAACCAGTAAAACCCAAGCTCGTCCATAAGTTTGGTAAATTTTGAAAAGTCTACGGGTTTTACCAGATAACTGTTAGCAAAGTGTTCGTAAGCTTTGGCAACATCGTTTTCTGCAGAAGATGTGGTAAGAATGACCACGGGAATATTTTGCAAATCGGGTTCGGATTTTATGGTCTTTAGCACGTCCAGCCCCCCAATTTTTGGCAGGCGAAGGTCTAATAAAACAATATGTGGCCGGGGACTCTGTTCCGGATCACTATATTTTCCACGCCTAAACATATAATCGAGCGCCGCTTCCCCATCTTTAACGTGGTGAATTCGATTTGCAACCCGGTGATCTTCAAAACTGCGTGCAACCAATTCGGCATGGGCGGGATTGTCTTCAACCAGCAATATAGTTAAGGGGGTTCCCATAAACGCCTCACTTTGTAGTAACATTGTATTCTCCAGTACTTGTGAAGCCGCGTTTCATTGGCGGCTCTTTTGGGGCGGGCAATGTTGTTACAAATAAATAACAACAAACTAAACCCGCAGTCTCAGTGGGTCCAAGTGTCTTTGGCATTTTCCGTGGTGTAGCGGCAGGTCTTGTGCCTGCCTTGGGCGACCACAAGGGTGCGCCACGGCAATTCCTAAAGAGCCGGCTCCAAATTTGAGAAGTGAGGCAACCTCAGATGCCGAACGGAGCCGCATCTGATGCTACGCAGTGCTGGTTCCTCAAAATTTGGATCTGCTGAGACTCATCCTAACAAAAGAAGTTATTCGATAAATTTTTCTACGGTTTTTGCCGGGGCAGGCTAACAAAAAAGGTACTGCCCTTATTTTTTCTATCTGATTTTATCCAAACATGCCCCCCGTGTACCTCTACAATCCGTTTGACAAGAGCCAACCCAATGCCGGTTCCATCGGAGTCTGCGTCTAACCTGTTAAACAGCCCAAAAACCTTGTCGTGATAAGAAGGGGCTATGCCTATGCCATTATCTTTAACATAGCAAACAACGAAGGTGTCTTCTATTTCGGCCCCTATTTCTACGTACGGTTTGCTTTGGGCGCCCATAAATTTTACGGCGTTGTCGATGAGGTTTTGAAATACTTCCAGCAATCGGGGACGATCGCCAAAAATGGGGGGAAGGTTTGGCTTAATTTCTACATGTACCCCATGTTCCAAAATCTGGCCGGCAACTAAACTTTTTGCTTCGTTAACCAATTTATCTAATGATACTATTTGTGGCGGGTTAGTCAAGCGCCCTATTCGAGACAATTCCAGAAGATCATCCAGCAGTTGTTTCATGATTTCGGCAGCGTCCCGAATATACTGTATATCTGTATTTAAACGGTTGCTATTGCCTTTTCTGGCATCCTGCTCTAACATTCCCAGAAAGCCTTCTATGGTAATTAGCGGGCTTTTGAGATCGTGGGAAACGGTGTAGGTAAAGCGTTCCAATTCGGTGTTTTTGGCCTCTAATTCAAAAATAAGCGCCTTTCGCTCTTCTTCTATCTGCTTGCGTTCTGAAACATTCTGAATAAATGAGGTGATCCCAATAATAGCGCCGTTTTCTGCCACAATGGGGTTCCAATAAAATTCGTAATAAATTGGTGCGCCAACCTGATGTTGTACTTCTGTAAAGCTTTCGCCGGCTAACACGCGGTCAAAACTTTGTTTTGTCTTTTCGCGAATCTCGGGAGGGTCGATTAGCTTAAGTAGATTCATTCCCTTCTCAATATCAACCCCGTAGATTATTTTCATCTCTTTTTGATGGTTAGAATTAAAAGCGGTGTACCTGTAATTTTTGTCGAGAGAGAAGATGATAATGTTTTTGGGGCTTTCGATGAGCGCTTTCATTTGTGCGCTCGATTCTTGCAGCGTTTGCTCTGTTTGTTTACGTTCGGCTATTTTTTGTTGAAGCTGCTGATTGCTTGCGGTCAGTTGGCGTGTGCGTTCTTCTACCTTCTGTTCCAAACGTTCGGTCAGTTCTCTAAGATGCAAATGAGTGGTAACACGGGCTAAAACTTCCTCTTCCTGAAAGGGTTTGGTAATGTAATCCACGGCGCCCGCCTGAAAGCCTCTTACTTTGTTTTTTGTTTCGGCCAGGGCGGTCATAAAAATAACGGGGATATTCCGGGTTGTTTCGTTGGCTTTCAGATGGCGGCAGGTTTCAAATCCATCCATTTTAGGCATCATAATATCCAGCAAAATTACAGCGGGCTGCGCGTTGCGGGCAATCTCAAGGCCACGTTTTCCGCTTCTGGTTACCAGCACATCAAACCCGTATTCTGCCAGGTGATCGGAAATTACACTCAGATTGGCCGGGTTGTCATCAATAATGAGGATGCTATGCTTCTGAAAATTATCATCCAAATTCATCGTGTCCCTCCATGTATTGCTCAAGAAATTTTAAAGTTTACTAATCTTCAAAGTACTTGCTCAACCTTCTCCTCGTATAAAATGTTTGTAATCAGATATGCAGCGCGGTGGACCTTCGGTCGTCTAACGCCACTTCGCTATCGCTTCGAGGCTGACTACGAGCGGGTAATATCTATGAAACCCTCCGGCTTTTTCTGCCCGGAGGAGGGGGCTGAACGCTTACGCAGCAACCGTTCTTTAGATGCGATCGTAAAGCAATCTGTTTTACCAGGTTGCCGGTTTGTCTAAGGTTTCCGGCAGGGTAAAGCAAAAAGTGCTGCCGCTTCCCTCACCCTTTGATTCAACCCAAATGCGCCCGCCATGAACCTCGATAATGCGCTTGACCAGGGCTAACCCAATGCCGGTGCCTTCAGTTGTCGTATCCAGCCGGTCAAAGAGGCCAAATACCTTGTCGTGGTAGCGGGAAGCAATGCCCATCCCGTTATCTTGCACAAAACAGGTGGTTTCCTCTTCGTTCTGTGCAGTCCCAATTTTGATGCGCGGGTTGGGCTGATCCCCCATATACTTCACTGCATTGTCAATCAGGTTTTGCAGCACTTCCAGTAACCGGGGGCGGTCGCCGTAAATGGCGGGCATGTCAGGCATAATGATAACCTCAACCTCTCTCGCCCGGATTTGCCCGGCTACCAGTTCTACGGCTTCGTGAACCAGGTTACTTAGGGAAATATTTTGAGAAGGGTTGACCATTCGGCCAATGCGCGATAGCTCTAACAAGTCATCCAGCAGGTTTTTCATCTGATCGGTGGCGGTGTTAATAAATTGAATATCCTGCTTCATTCGCTCGGAATTGCCCTTTAGAGCATCCTGCTCCAACATGCCTACAAAACCGCGGATAGTGACCAGGGGGCTTTTGAGATCGTGAGAAACGGTGTAGGTAAAACGCTCCAACTCGGTGTTTTTTGCTTCCAGTTCTTCAATTAAACTTTCGCGTTCCTGCTCATTTTTTTTGCGGGCGGTAATGTCATGACCAATGCCAACCAGCCCCATGATCTCTCCCTGATTATCCCGCAACGGTATTTTGCTGGTCAGCACCCAGCGATGGTTGCCCTCAGAATCCAGACATGGTTCTTCTTTACTGAGCATGGCCTCGCCTGCTTGAAAGATTGCCAGTTCGTCGGCCCGGTACAGGGTGGCCAGTTCTTGCGGATAAAAATCAAAATCGGTTTTGCCGTAAAGGTTTCCGGCTGAGGCGGCACCCATCAGACGGGCAACGGTATTATTGGCCGTCACAAAGCGGCTGCCGGTATCTTTGACATAAACAAAATCCGGCAAATTGTCGATGAGGACACGGAGCAGATTACGTTCTTCGGCCAGAGTCTCTTCGGCTCGCTTTCGTTCAGCTATTTGGTCCTGTAAGGACGCATTTGTCAGCGAGAGTTTAAGGGTTCGATCTTCAACCCGTTGTTCCAGTTCATCGTGGGCTTCTTCCAGCCGGTTGATAGTTTTGCTCAACCGGTTGGCCATGGTGTTAAACGTAACGGCCAGCCGGCCAATTTCGTCGCCTGATTCTACCGATACCCGCGCCGTTAAATCGCCGGCGGCAATCTGTTCGGCCGTGTTGATTAACCGCCGGACAAGGCCCACAATGTTTTGCCCAAACAAAATAGCCATCCCTATGCCAAGAGTCAGAGCCAGCACCCCGCCGGCAAAGGTTTGCCACTGGGCATTAATTAACCTTTCCCGCCCGCTGTTCAGATCGCTCCGGAGCAAGGCTTGCTGATTGTTTATCATCTTGTCCAGCAGGGCCAGCATCTGTTCTGCCCGGGGCACGGTTTCGGTTTTAAACAGATACAAATCTTCATGGGCATGTTCACTTTCAATCACTTCAATAATGCGGATGGGTAGTTTTAACAGTTGGGTTCGGGTATTGGCAATGATGTTAAGCCTAATCTGCTGGCTGTCAGCCAGTTGCAATTTTTTTGCTAACAGCGCGTCCCATGCCGCTTCATTTTCGGTTAAATTGGTCGTGTAGGTGAATTTAGAAGTTAAATCCTGGGTGGTGGCATAAGCCCGCAGGCCGGTGATCATCGTTTTAAATGAAGCTCGAAAGTTGACCATTTCCTTTAGCAAAATGATATTTTTGTCGGAGATTTCCCGCTGCTCCTGAACAGAGATCATCTCTTCAATCTCGGTTAAGATCGTGTTGTTGAGCGGTTGCACTTCGAGACGGGCAATACGCAGGGCCGGCTGATTTTCTCTGGGGTTGTCGTGCAGGGCAAAAAGCTGCGCCGGCAGTTCTGCCCATTCTTCAAAAATAAGGTTCAATTGATTTAACCGCTCAATATTTTGGGGATTTGTCCAACTTTTGGACAGGGATTCCAAATCTGCAAGATTGGTCTCAAAATCTTGTCTGATTTGTTGATATTCGGCGATATATTGCGGATTGTCTAAAACCAAATAACCCCGCACCGCAGCCATCATTTTAAGCAGGTTGGCCTGCGCCGTGGCAGAGGTTAATGAGGTGGGCATCCGCAGGTCTTCAACCCGGTTAAGGTTTTGAGTGACTGTCTGGTCGGCGGTAAAGTTAAGGGTAATTACCAGAAACGTAAGCCCCACCAAAATACCAAAGCCAAGATTTAACTTTTTACCAATGCTGAACTTGTTGATAAACCGGGCCAACATCTTTAGCTTGCTGCGGTCGCGTGCCGGTTGCTTATCGGTTGGGGGAGGGATGCGTTTGCTCATTTAATTTCCTCTAAATTAAAGTTTTCAGATTAGCTACTTGTTTTCAATTTCCGGCGGCGGCTTCCACAACTTACCCTCTTTAGTGACAAAATTATCCATGCCCTGGCCACTCCAGCCGGGAAACGTATCAAAATTATCTTTTGTCACCAGCACCGACGGGGTGTGAATATAGGTGGGAACCGGCTGGCCCTCCAGATACATAAGGCCCACCGTTACCCCCATGGCCCCTTCTTGCGCGGGCACAACCCCCATCGTGGCGGTTTGGGAACCTTGTTTAATTGCCTCAATCGCCACCGGTTCGCCATCAAAGGCAAAGGTAAAAACCTGATCCAGCTTGCCTTTTTCTGCCAGCGCTTTGCGAACACCGACCATCATTCCGTCGTTGTGGGCGTAGACCGCGTCAATATCGGGCTGAAGTTCCAGCAGGTCTCTCATTGCCTCCTCGGCGGCATCCGGATTAAAATAGCCGGGCACGTCGGCCACCAACTCAATACCGGGATATTCGGCCAATACGGCTCGCAACCCTTCATCGCGCAGCCGGACATTGGAAACGCCGGGTACCCCCTGAATCTGGGCCACTTTTCCCCGGCCTCCCATCTGTTCGGCCATATAGCGGGCAATTGTTTGCGCCTGGATAAACGTATCGGTATCAATGGTGGTTACCACCTGCCCGCTGTTATCGGTGGCCCGACTGAGCGCAATCAGCGGAATACCTGCCGTGTTGGCCAGTTGGGCCGATTTTCCCCCGGTGGCTTCGTCCGTGCCCAGCAGAAGAATCAAATCGACGTTTTGGGCGATGAGTTCATTAATGTTGGCTAATTCTTTAGCCGGATCATCAAGTGATTCCAGTGAAATCAGAGTTACGCCCAGCTTTTCTGCCTGACGCTCCACCCCGGCTTTTTCGGCCTGGTACCGGGGATAAACCAGGTTGTTGTAAACCACGCCAAAGGTATAATTGCTTTCACCCGCTTCGGGTGATGGTTTTGCATTGGCCTTCAGAATTCTGGATGCAAATTCCCTGAATTTGGCTACACCTTCTTCCGGAGAAATCTCTTTAAGTAAGACCGGATTAATAAATTCGCTGTAGAATTTTTCTCCCACAATTTCACCGTGGCCGGCCGGATTTGGAGGCGGGATGGGGGTGTTATCTTGCTCAATTTGTTCAAGAAATACAAACATCTCATACTGCGCGGGCGAGAGCAAAAGAAGTAAATCTTCCCGGATGACCGACGAAATGGGTACACCCCGTTCGGCCAGCAATATTTCATTGGCCTCCAGAGAGTTGGTGAAAAAATCAATAAACAGCGCGGCCTCGCGGGGATGTTTGGCGTGTGGCGTGATGGAAAAAAACATAGACGGCTTTAAGTAGTTTGATGATTGGCCGCCTTCGGGCCGGGGCAAAGGCATCAACTTAAAGCGCCGTTCTTCTCCGGCAGCAGACCAGAAGGCTACAATCTGGTTGCTCCACAGATAATCAATTGCACTGCGCTTGTTGATGACCAATCGGGATTCAACATCAATTTCCGGTTCGCGGAGCGGCTCTTTTGTTTTTGCCCGCGCAGGGATAGCACCTTCTTCTTGCAACCGGAGAACCATCTCCAGATAATTTACCAGATGGTTGCCGGCAAAGGCCAGCCCGGCGCCATTGGGCGTGTATATCCACTGGCCGTGCCCCAACAGGTAAGATTGCCAGAGCAGCGGCGGAGAAATGAGCCGTTCCCCCATGCCCGGAGCGCCCAATTTCTGGTGCAACTTACCCATGATTTTTTCAAAATCATGCCAGGTCCAATCGGGTGGCGGCAGGTCTACGCCCGCCTTTTCAAAGGCATCAATATCAAGCACAAAGGTTTGTGAGTTTGTGCCCAGACTAACTCCGTAGAGTTTTCCCTCAATCCGGCCGGTAGACAGAACTGCATCGGAGACGTTACTAAAATCGAGGTCACCCGAGGCGGAAAATTCATCCAGCGGAATCAACCACTCTTTAGCTACCCACTCCTCCAGCCTGGCGTAATCTTGCTGCATGATATCCGGCAAATTTCCGGCGGCCGCATGCTTTTCAAGTATGGTCCAGTAATCTCCCCATCCAGCAAATTCGTAGTTGATTTTGATGTTCGGATGTTGTTCTTCAAACAGCTTGATAACCTCAATAGTGCGCTCGTGCCGCCGTTGAGAGCCCCACCAGGCTATTTGCAGTTCAACCACATCGTCGCCGGTTGGTTCTTTTGTTACTGTTTCAGCAGCGGGCATGGCAGCTTCGGTTTGTTGAGCAGGGGCAGGTGAAACCTGCTCTGTGCCGCTGCATTGCACTAAAAGCAGCATAAAAGTTAAAATTATCAAAATTGCTATCCAGGGGTGTCTCATAATTATCCTCCGGCCGCACTATCGGCGGCATCAATGCCTGTAATTGCCTGTAGAACCCTATTCATGTGTGTTTTTTTCCGGCAGCGTAAAATAAAACGTACTCCCGCATCCCTCACCCTCCGATTCAATCCAAATGCGCCCGCCATGCACCTTGATGATTCGCTTGACCAGGGCCAACCCCACGCCGGTGCCTTCAACATCCTGAGCCAGCCTGTCGAATAAACCAAAAATCTTGTCGTGGTAGCGGGGATCGATGCCAACACCGTTGTCTTTTACATAGCAGACCGTTTCGTTTTCTTGCCAAATAACTCCAATTTCGATATGTGGTTGGGGTTGGTTACCCATATATTTTACGCCGTTTTCAATTAGATTTTGATAAACTTCCAGCAGGCGAGGCCGGTCTCCAAATACAACGGGCAGGTTTGGCAGAATGGTTACCTGCACGTTTCTGCGGCTGATTTGCCCGGAAACCAGATCTACTGCTTCCTGGGCAATGTCGGTCAGGGCAACCTCTTCCGGCGGGTTGACTATGCGGCCAATGCGAGACAGTTCCAGCAAATCATCCAGCAACAGTCTCATTTTGTCGGTGGCGGCGTTTATAAAGGCAATATCCTGCTTCATTCGCTCACGGTCTCCCTGAATGGCGTCCTGTTCCAGCATTCCCACAAACCCCCTGATGGTGATGAGCGGGCTTTTAAGATCGTGAGAGACGGTGTAGGCAAAGCGTTCCAGTTCGGCGTTTTTGGTCTCCAGTTCGGCAATGAGCTTTTCCCGTTCCTGTTGGGCCAATTTAAAATCGGTGATGTCGTCGTATATTCCAAGCACGCCGATAATGTTGTCATTTGCATTTCTCAATGGAGTTTTGCTGGTTCTCACCCAGATGGTATGGCCCTCAAGGGCTGTATGCGGCTCTTCGTAATTTAACTTTGGGGTTTTGTTTTCTATCACGGCCCGATCGTCAGCTCGATATAATTCGGCCTCATTTCGCCAGACCATGTCAAAATCATTCTTGCCAAGCAAATGTTCCGAATTTTGATATCCGGCATCCAGGGCAAAAAGCCGGTTGCACCCCAGAAAATTTAAATCCTTATCTTTCCAGAATACCCGTTCCGGGATGGTATTTAGCACCAGTTGTAACATTTGGTTAGATTCCGCCAACCTGGCTTCGCTCATGCGCAGCGCTTCCTCGGCCCGCATCTGTTCGGAAATATCCCAAAAAATACCCAAAGTTCCAATAATTTGTCCCTGAGCATTGTAAAGCGGGGTTTTGATTACGCGTACGTAGCTTTTTTCACCGTCTTTGGGGTAATGAACCTCAACGGTTTCAAAGGGTTGGCCGGTGTCGATGACGTGCTGATCGTCCTCTCGATATTTTTTGGCAAAATCAGGGGGGTGGAGATCGTAGTCTGTTTTGCCCACTATTTCTTCATTTGATTTCTCTGCAGTAGTGACGTAGCGTTGGTTGACAAAGGTAAACCGTCCCTCCAAATCTTTGCTGTAGATATTTTGCGGCAAACTTTCAACCAGATGTCGGAACAGGGTCTCTGATTGTCGCAAAGCTTCTTTGGTTTGTTTGTGTTCTTCAATTTCCAGAAACCGTTGATTATTAAGGTGTTGCAAATCTTTGGTGCGTTCCAGTACCCTGGTTTCAAGTTCGTCGTGGGCTTGCTGCAGGGCGGCTTCGGCCTGCTTGCGTTCAACAACTTCCTGTTTCAGGCCATCCAGCGTTTCCTGTAGTTGGGCCGCCATGTTGTTAAATTCATTGGCCAGATAGCCAAATTCATCCCGGCTGTCAATATTGATGCGTGTTTTCAGTTTTCCCCGGCCAATTTGTTCGGCCCCTTCGGCCAAAAGCTGCAACGGTTGGGTTAGCCGGCGCGTTAAAATTATCAGAATCAGGGCTAACAGGGCGGCACTGATTACCACTAATGCTGCCACGTAAGCCCCCTCCTGATTTACCGGGCCGTAAACTTCTGATTGGGGAGCCGTGGAAATAATGTACCAGTTCCAGGGGGGAAAATATTGGTACATTCCCAAATGGCTTTCATCCTGCCAGATGTAATCGATCTTTCCGTTTTTCCGGGCCACCATCTCTTGAAACCAGGGCGTTTGGCTAACATCGCTGCCTACCAGTTGCTGATTGGGATGGGTTGCCACAATTCCTTGCTCATCAACTGCATACACAACCCCGTTCTCCCCAATATCAATGGTATGCATCGCCCATCCGGCATCAAGTTGCGCCTGTTTAATGCTGGAGGGGTTGCCTTCCAGACCAAACGCCCGCAAAAACGCATGGTGCTCGGAGGCAATTTGTACCGCGTCAGCTAACCTTGTTTCTAACCAGTTTTCGGCCAGGATCGACAGGGCATTGAATGAGAAGTAAGAGGTAATTCTGGCCGCAGAGAGCGAGGCCAGCACCACCAGAGGCAGGGTTGTCAGCAAGATTTTTGTGTAAATTTTCATTTACGGATCCTTTGGTAAGAAAAATCGTTATTGGGTCATGCGCGTTTTTTCCGTAATTTGTGGATACAGGGCCAGAATACTTCTGGGTTCGTGGCCGTAATCAACAGTGGCTCTGCGCGCGTAAACCTGATTAAAGTATACCAGCGGGTAAGCCGCCATATCCTCTAATATTTTTATTTGGGCATGTTTCCAGATAGTGGTCTGGGTGCCGGGCGAAGTTTCCCGCCGGGCCGCCTCTATGAGATTATCTGCTTCCCGGTAGTGCGAGAAGTTGGTGTCTGGTTTGGTTCCCCTTACAACAATTGAATCGGAATGGAAAAAACGGGTGAGGTAGACATCGGCGTTGGGTCGCCAGGCCACGTAAATTACAAGGGGGTTTAGGTCCTGCCGTATTTTTTTGTGCATTGTGGCATGATCCACGATGTTTATATTTACCGTAATTCCAACCTGGGCTAACTGTTTTTGCAGGTTTTTATAAATGATGCGATAGTCGAATATTTCCGATGAGGTCAGGTCCAGCGTAAAACCTTCCGGGTACCCCGCTGCGGCCAGCAATTGCCTTGATTTTTCAATATCAATATCATAATCCAGTGACAAAGCTTCTGCCTCTTTCCGGGTCAGACCGCCCGGTAGAAATTGGGCCGGTACCGGTGAGTAAACTTTTTCTGCAATCCGTTTGCCAAATATGCGTAAAATCTTGTCTCGATCTATGGCCAGGGCTATTGCACGGCGTACCCGAACATCATCCAGGGGGGACGCTGTGGTGTTAAAGTGAACGGTTGCCACTTCGCCCACGCCGTGTAAATCTGTGATGATGCCAGCCTCGCGCTCCATTTTTTCAAGCCAGGCCGATTCATTGATTCCCTGAATTAGATCGACATCTCCATTTTTTAGAGCGCGCTCTCTCTGGGCCACATCAGGCATAAAGCGGAGTAAAATTCCGCGTAAAAGGGGCGATCCCCGGAAATATTCCTCGTTTGCGCTTAATTGTATTTGTTTACCCGGCGTATATTCTTTAAAAATAAATGGGCCTGTCCCGACCGGATGTTGGCTAAAGGCTTCACTGCCCATAGCCTCCACCGCTTTCTGGCAAACAATAAAACCACCGGCGTAATCAGTGACCTTGGGCAGGAAAAGTACCGAAGAAAGAGGGGAGTCCAAACTTATCCTGATTGTATAATTGTCTTCTTTGTCCAGGGTCATTCCGCTATATTCACCGGCGTAGGCAGATTGCCGGGTGTTGGCGGATTTTCGAAGCGAATAGACCACATCATCGGCGGTAAGCTCATATGCCGCTGTTTTTGGCCCCGGATGACACTTGATGCCCCGTTTAAGTTTAAACGTCCAAACCTGTTTGTCGTTGATTATTTGTGGCTGCGGGATGCTTTCGGCCAGGTCTGGCTCAATGAGCGGGGCGTTACCCGGCTGGTACCGGAGCAGCCCGTTAAAAACCAGATCGGCAACAATGCGATCTTGCGTGCCGGCGGCAAAATGAGGGTCGGCGGTGCCCAAATCGGCGGCAGCCAAACCAAAACGAAGAACGGCCTGGGGATCCGTCTCTTTGGAAATTTGAATTGTTGGTGCGCGCGCCGGGGATTTTGCCGGGGGCGGAGCCGGCGAAGAAGGTGTGGGCGTGCAAGCAATTGCTCCTACAAGAACACCAATTAATGCTACAGGAAGATGCACGTTGCCTCTCATTATATATTTCCTTGTATCTTCTCAAAATGTGGGGGCGTACCCTTGTGGTCGCCCGGATGTACGCCTTCGGCAAGACCCTGCCCCCTACCCCAAATTACTGTAGTATCTTTGGCAGTTCCGCAGAACCCGGCAGGTTACAAGTGACCGGCACTTAAAATATAGATACAGGTCGACTTTCAGTGGCCCTAAAAGTGCCGGTCACTTTATTTGGAAACAACTCTAATTTATTCTTGATTGCGGGGTAAGGTAAAACAAAATGTACTGCCGAACCCTTCCCCTTCTGATTCAACCCAAATTTGTCCGCCATGGACCTCAATGATTCGCTTTACCAGAGCCAGCCCCATGCCGGTGCCATCAATCTCTTCCTCCAACCGTTCAAACAGGCCGAATATCTGCTCCTGAAATTGAGGCTCAATGCCCGCCCCGTTATCTTTTACATAAATAATGGGGTCCCGGTGGGGTAAGCGCGCGCCAATTTCAATGCGCGGGGCCAATTGGGGCCCCATATATTTTACGGCATTGTCAATTAAATTTTGCAGCACCTGTAATAAACGAGGGCGGTCGCCGTAGATGGTGGGTAAATTTGGCAGAATGATTACCTTAACCCCGCGCCCGGTAATTTGTCCGGCCACCAGTTCAACCGCTTCCTGAGCCAGATCATTTAAAGGCACAAATTGAGGAGGATTGACCAGGCGGCCAATGCGGGACAGCTCCATTAAATCATCCAACAAAATTTTCATTTGCGAGGCTGCATCGCGTATAAATTTCATATCTTTTTGCAGCGCTTTAATATTGCCGGCCATGGCATCTTTTTCCACAATACCCAGAAACCCCCCAATTGTAATCAACGGGCTTTTCAGGTCGTGAGAGACGGCGTAGGTAAATCTTATCAGTTCAGCATTTTTTTCTTCCAATTGGGCAATAAGTTTCTTTTGTTCTTCCTCCGCTCGCTTGCGTTTGGTAATATCTCGACCAATGCCCACAAATCCAATTAAATTTCCCTGACTGTCTTTCAACGGTAACTTGCTGGTTAACAGCCAGCGACGCTCGTTTTTTGAGGTAATTGACGGCTCTTCATAATTAAGGATCGCTTGCCTTGATTCTATCACCTGCTGTTCAGCGGCGAGATATTTGGCCGCCAATTCTTCTTCGTAAAAATCAAAATCGGTTTTTCCATAAAGGTCTGCCGGTGCTGGCGCGCCCATCAAGCGCGCCACCGCAGAATTGGCCGTAAGAAATCGACTGTGAGTGTCCTTAACGTAGATGTAATCAGGGATGTTGTCTATTAGGGTGCGCAGCAGATTGTGTTCTGTGGCCAGGGCCATTTCTGCCCGTTCCCGTTCGATAATTTCTTGCTTCAACTCAGCAGTTCGTTCCTCAACCTGTTTTTCTACCGCTGCGTAGGCTCTTTCCAGCGCCTTCTCTGCCTGCTTGCGTTCTTGCAAAAGCAACGTTCCTTCCAACGCTCTGCTGATCTCTCCAGCCAGAGTTTCGTAGACTTTTCCCTCTTGCGGGCCGACCTCAAAAAGCGCAATCCCCTGTTGTCTTTCTCTAAAATAGAGGGGCGCAGCCACCAGGGTGAATTGTTTCTCGCGGTTCCACATTTCCCGGGGCATCAGTTGGGGAGAAGGAAAGCGTTGCCTGCCGGCCTTCAACGCAATGGGGCTGTTATCCTGGTGGGCCAGAATCAACCTGGCCCATCCTGCCGGTGTTTCCGGATTTTCGTACAGAGAGAAACAGGCGCCTGGTATGTTGAGCCGGGGCAACCCCTGCGCTATCACATTCATCAGATTTTCAATGTTAAATGTGATGATCAGGTCTTGACTGATATCGCGTACCGTTTGAGCCTGTTGCTCTGCTTTCATTTCCCGATATGATTGTGCCTGTTGGGTTACCTGGGCAATCATTACCCGGGCTTGCTGCCAAAGATTTTCGGCAGAAGCCCGGGTATCATTATCTTTTAGATAAGGCCATGTCTGGCGGCGCAGCGCAGAGATAACATTTTGCCACCCGGCCACATTACCGTTTGCCATCGCCAGGCGCAAAATATCATTCAGGGTTGACAGGAATTTACCCCGCGTCTCGTTTTTTACTTCGGCCACAAAACTATCCAGCAGTTGCGCTGCCTGCTCTGAGAATGTTGAAAAATCGGTTTTGCCCGTATGGTAAACTGCCAAATTTGCCACCGCTGCCAGAATCTTTGTCCGGTTTGCTTCCAGAACAGTTTCAAATGTTTCAGTTGCATGTGTCTCTATTGGGCGGCGGGGACTCTGTTCAACCGCCGCCTGCACTATTTCCTGAGAAAAACAGCCGCATGACTGGCGTACGACCAGTTCTGTAGAGAGGATGGTTTGCTCTGGCGCATCTTCACCGGCTATCAGGGCCAGCAGCGTTCTAACTGCTTGCCGCCCTTGCTCATACATTGGCTGCCGGGCTGTAGTTAAGGGGGGCATGACCAGGCTGCTCTCTTTTACATCATCAAAACCGGCCACGGCCACGTGGTCCGGCACGCGGAGGCCCCGCGCCTGTAAAGCTTCCAGCGCGCCAAGGATCATATCATCATTAGCGGCAGCCAGAGCTTCAAAATCAACGTTTCGCCGGTCAAGCAGGTGGTGCACCGCCGCAGCCCCGGAGGGGGGGTGGAAATCTCCAAATACAACCAGATCGGGATCAAGCGGAAGATTATGTTTGGTCAGCATATCGACATAAGCGTGGTATCGTCGTTCTGCCTCAGGGTGGCCTTTGGGGCCGCGGACAAAGGCAATACGGCGGTACCCATGCGTTTTAATAAAATGGCGGATCACATCACACATGCCCTGGTAATTATCTACTGTTACACAAGGAACGCCTTTTGGCGATGTTTCAATGCCGATTATGGGGAGAGGATGATAACGTTTACAGAAGGCCTCCAACCTTGCAATATCAACAAATCGGCCTACGGTGCCACACAGAATCACTAATCCATCTAAATTTTTCACGTCTATCAGATCGTAGAGCACATTGGCCTGCGCTTCGAAATTGCGGGGTGACTGCAAAAATCCACCCACAAAGCAGATTAGATTTACCTCTTGTGCCCGGGCCATATCAACTACGCCGTGCCATACGGCAGACTGGTAGGGGATAGTCAGGTTATCAATGAGAAAACCAATGGTTGGGCGTGAATTTTGTAATTTACCAAAGCTGTCTTTATTTCTATATTCATCTTTGTTCATTTATTCACCTTTGCTATAAATACAAGGCTGTTCAGTTCTACGAGAGATTGCGCCGGATACCGGTTTTATGCCATGCGTGTGCCGAGAGGAGGGGGAGACAGAGTGGCCTCGTTAGATTCGGGAGGAATAGCGCCACCGGAGCAGGTTGAAAGAAATAAAGCTGTTGCAATTAAACCCAGGTTGAAATACAGTTTCAGGGTACGGTTGTTCATTCTGGCCCTCCATTGGCTGCTAGTTATTAATTCGGTTAAATGACGGTTTTCTTTAAAGGAATTATGCCACAGAAGGTGATAATTTTTCCATAGCCTGTTGTGAAGCATATATAGCATTCCAGAAAAGTTTTCGCCCAACGATTTATTTAGGAAAAAACTTTTTTCTGGACATCTACACGTCTATCTTACCATTAGTTTTTTTAATTAATCAACAGTATTAAAGTGCTTATGGATGGCAGCGCAAAAACAGACGTATCCCTGAATCTGTTGTATACTATGGGTGATACTTAGCTGAGTGTTACCGGCTGATTTTAATTGTGTTTCAATCGACTGCCTGAATAGTTGCCAAATTTGTAACTACTCACCCCCCTCCAGTTTCCCCTTCAGGAAGGGGGGGAGGACTTAACTTCCCCCCCCCCGATTCGGGGGGATTAAGGGGGGGGTAAAAACGCAAAAGGGCGCTATTCGCAATTACAAATGCGTGTGCCTGAATAGCTTGACGATGTTACATTAGACATATGTTCTGCAAATTTTATTTGGCCTTGCTATGATGCAAA
>CAYWSS010000004.1:0-25788 GCA_964460505.1 uncultured Caldilineaceae bacterium
ATCTCCATTGCTTGTAAAAATAAAATCTCCTACTTCAATTTTTGGTAAATTATAAAATCCATCTTTTTCAGAAGCTTTTGGGATAATAGAAGCCCAACCCATTTCACCAGTTATTTTTTTTGTATAGAGAGGGTGTTCATTTGTAACTTTTAAAATATCTCCATTTTCAAATGTAAGAGTATAAATACCTTCTCGTATTGGAGTTTCAATTTCATTTACAGTTGTAACTACTTTTTTGTTGCTTTGTGTATCAAAAGCAATGATTTTTTCTCCGACTTTGACCTTTTCAATATTTTTCTTTGAACCAATAGGTAAGCCAATTACTTCGGAATAAAAAGTCGCAATTGCTAGTGAATGAAATCTGAAAAGTATATATATATTTGTCCTGAAACAAAACAAAAACTTAAGTGCATTCCTGAACAGGTTATAAAATCAGAGCTTATTTCAGGCAAACTTGTCAATGAATTTGGGCAGGAATTTTATATTACCGGAGGCATCCCTGATTTCACCTTCCCAAAGCAGCTTGGCCCGGAAGAGCGCAAAACTCTGGATTATTATGAAGATGTTGCCAATATTTATGATGATGTAGCGCATTTGACCTTTGATATCCAATACGTTGACGAAACAGAAGCCCGCAAGGAATTTGTGAAACTTTTGGGCCTGACCCCAGCCGCTCGTGTACTGGAACTGGCGTGCGGCACCGGGCGGGATTCCGAAATTATCGCCGTCGAACTGGATGACACGGGGCAATTATATTTACAAGATTTAAGTCGCTCAATGTTACTCCGCTGCCGGGAGAAATTGGCCGGTGTTGCTGTGCCGGTTGAATTTTCGGTAGGTAACGCCGGCTATCTTCCCTTCCCGGAAAATTATTTTGATGCGGTATTCAGTTTTGGTGGTTTAGGCGTATTTGGAAACATTGAGCAAAGCTTAAAAGAAATTGTACGAGTAGCCAAAATTGGGGCCAAAGTTGTGGTGGGCGATGAAAGTATGCCCCCTTGGCTTTATGAGACAGAGTACGGGCAAATCCTGTTGAATAATAATCCCTTGTTTAAAAATGACATTCCATTGGCAAAAATTCCGGTAGAAGCTCGCAAGGTAGCGGTGCGTTGGGTTATTGGCGGCGTATATTATCTTATAGATTTTGTGGTGGGAGAAGATGAACCCCAGGCCAATTTTGATCTTGAAATTCCGGGCAGGCGCGGGGGCACATTGCGCACCAGATATTATGGAAACCTTGAGGGGGTAACGCCTGAAGCTTGTGAACTGGCTCAACAAGCCCAGGAGAAATCGGGTAAAAGCATGCACCGCTGGTTAGATGATGTTGTGCGTGAGGCGGCTGCCAGAAAATTAGCTGCTGACTAAAAAGTGCAAAAGGTAAATTTTGATGAGAACCGGATTTCAATGGGAAAAGCAAGGCTTGATTTTTGCTCCTGATGGTCGCTATGAATGGATGCAAAGCCACGCGCAAAAACCTGTGGTTTTAGTGAAAGACAAGATTTTGAGAGTTTATTTTGCCACACGACCGCAGCCCAGCTTAAGCGTAACAACGTTTTTGGATGTTGATATGGAAGACCCGGGTAAGGTTCTTTATGTTCATAATAAGCCGGTTCTTGAACTTGGTGAACCCGGCACCTTTGATGCCTATGGCATTATACCTTCCTGCATTTGTGAACACGCGGGGAAAGTATGGTTGTATTATGGGGGCTGGGACCGGAGGGTGTCAGTTCCGCATAGTAATTGGACCGGTTTGGCTATCAGTGATGACAGAGGGCTGACTTTCCGTAAAGTATCTTCCGGGCCGATTCTGGATCGAACCCCAACCGAGATTTTTTCCGGGGCGGGGTGTTTTGTTCTAAAAGACTCAAATGAATGGTTAATGTGGTATGGTTCCACTACAGCTTGGATTGAGATTGATGGCCGGTGGGAAGAACATTATGTAATAAAGCGAGCCTGTTCGCCTGATGGTGTTATATGGGGGCGGGATAACAAGCCAAGTATTCCTTCAAAATATCAGTTCGAGGCGACCACTTGTCCTTCTGTATTAAAAAAAAATAAAAAGTACCATATGTGGTTTCCTTTTAGAGGCATAAGAGATTTCAGAGGCGGAAAAAACAGCTATCGTATTGGGTATGCCTGGTCACACGATTTGGAACAATGGTTCCGCGAAGATGATATAGCCGGAATTGATGTTTCCGGCGAGGGCTGGGATTCTGAAATGATTGCCTATCCGTATGTGGTGGATACGCCTAATGGCACGTTGATGTTTTATAACGGCAACGGATTTGGCGCATCCGGAATAGGGTATGCGCTGCTAAAGGAGTGAATCAATGGAGTATATTCCAGGTAATTATGAAACAAAAAAATTTGAGCATCGTAAAGCAGCCTATTATCAGGGATTGACGGAAATTTTGGGGCTGGGTTACGAACAAGAAGATTTACTTCATCACTTCCCTGCCTTTGTGGGGCATATGACCTTGTCCCGATTCCTTGCCCTGTATGAAGCCTATAAAATGACTCTGGGAGTTGCCGGACATATTGCGGAAATTGGTGTTTACAAGGCAGCCGGAACGCTTCTTTTTGCCAAACTCACCCAAATTTTTGAGCCTGAGTCCTTGACACTGGTGCATGGCTTCGATTGGTTTGGTGGCACGCAGGTTACAGAAGAAGAAAAAAATGTGATTGCCGGTTCGTACAAAGAAAATTACCACCGGGTAATGAAATTGATAAGCGTTCAGGGCCTTAATAATATTGTTCATATTCACAAATTGGATGTGACCAAAGATTTAGAAAAGTTTTTTTTAGAAAACAACTATATGCAGTTTAAATTGCTCTTTTTTGATGCCGGCACATACAAGGTTGTAAGTAATTGCCTGAACTATTTTTGGCCCAGATTAACCAGCGGCGGCGTTTTGATTCTAGATCAGTTTAATCACGAACTTTCTCCGGGGGAAACAAGAGCAGTTAAAGAAATTTTGCCTCACGCCAAAATCAGAACATTTCCTTTCGGATGGATGCCAACGGCTTATATTGTAAAAGATTGAAATCTTTTGATTTGTAGAGAACCAATGCAGCCTGAGTTGAGCATGATCACCAAAACAAACCCAAGCGAATTGGCTGTTAATGGGGCGCCACCTGCTTTTGATGAAAAGTTACATGTAGGTCGCCCTAATATCGGCAATCGGCAGCAATTGCTGGCGCGCATTGATGACATCCTGGACAAAAAATGGTTGACCAATAAAGGATACTATGTTCAGGCTTTTGAGAAACGGATAGCAGAAATTATGGGGGTAAAACACTGCATTGCTATGAGCAGCGGCACCGTTGCTCTGGAAATTGCTATCCGGGCGCTTGACTTAACCGGTGACGTCATTGTTCCCTCTTTTACCTTTATCGCCACAGCGCATGCCTTGCAATGGCAAGAGATTACCCCCGTTTTTTGTGATGTGGACCCGCTCACCCATACAATTGATCCTGCCGGCATTGAGCAATTGATCACGCCTCGCACGACCGGCATAATCGGTGTGCATCTTTGGGGGCGGGCATGCAATATCGACGGCTTAACCGAAATCGCCCGGCGTCGCAATTTAAAACTTCTGTTTGATGCTGCCCACGCTTTTGGTTCTACCTGTCAAGGCCGGATGATTGGGCAGTTTGGCGATGCCGAGGTGTTTAGTTTTCACGCCACCAAGTTTGTGAATGCGCTTGAAGGGGGGGCTATTGTTACAAATAATGACGCCCTGGCCGAAAAAGCGCGATTGATGAAAAATTTTGGCTTTACCAACTATGACGAGGTGGGCTACATTGGCACCAATGGTAAAATGAACGAAATCTCTGCCGCAATGGGCTTGACCTCACTGGAAAGCATGGCTGAATTTGCCGAAGTCAATTATCGAAACTACCGGCATTATCAACGTGGTCTGGCAGATATACCGGGCATCAAGTTATTAACCTATCCCCGGGGCGAAAAATCGAATTATCAGTATGTTGTCGTTGAAATTGATGAAACCATCACCAAAATCAGCCGGGATCGATTAATTGAAATTTTGCACGCAGAAAATGTATTGGCCCGACGGTATTTTTATCCCGGCTGTCATCGAATGGAACCTTACCGTTCTTGTTTTCCTGATGCCGGCCTGCTATTGCCGGCAACGGAGCGCCTGGTAGAGCGGGTAATAGTGCTGCCAACCGGTACAGCCATCCAACCGGTGGATATTCAGAAGATTTGCCGGATTATACAACTGGCGATTTTGACAAATTCTGAAATTACGGGGGGAGAGCGTCGAAACAATTTGCAGGAGTGAGGCCTTTCGGTTTGGATCTACCTTTGCCCAGCCGCCACGTGTCTGAGGCGCCTCGCCCTAACTAAACCATCTTTTGGGCACCCGGCTGCCAACTTAAGCCGCGACACTTGTAGGACAAACTGTTAGTTTGTCCAGCGGTGGGACAAGCTCAGCTTATCCTGCAAAATCTTTGTCTCGTCTTAAGTGGATAGCCGCGCACCCTATCCAAATATAGAAAACACAAGGTTATAAAATGAACAATAGCTTTGCTTTTTTAGACCACATAATTACCCAACTTTACATTCTTATGCACAAAACGCAGAGTGATAATTATGATTACGATAGGTTCTCTTTTGATGGAATCGACAGGTCCGGCCAATTTGAGTTGCCCAGGCATAAAAGCTTTTTTTACTTTTTTCTTGAGCATTATGAAGATTTTTATCGGGCTTATTTACTGTTTGAAGATGAAATGTCACAAAAATTGTATCTGGATTTGATTTTATTCAGGCTGCTGGGGCATCTGCATGTCAAACTACCGGCCAACAACGACCAACTCCGGCAGTTTGTTGAGGCTGCCAAGGGTCTTAACTCTAACCCGTCAACGCTTAATTTCAGAAGTAAATTTGGTGAACTCAGACATTATGAAGCCATTAATTTTGATGGAAAACGATTGACGATGGATGGCTTGTGGGGAAACATTGCCTGGGGTTTTATGCTCAAACAATACTACTACTGCAAGAACAAAATGGTCATTGAACCCACAGAAGGAAATTATGTTATTGATGGCGGGGCTTACATTGGAGAAAATACACTTGCTTTTGCCACAACAGTTGGCCCGCAAGGTAAAGTTTACAGTTTTGAACCGTTAATTAGTAACTTATGTGTACTTAAACAAAATGTTTCTCAAAATGGGCTTGATAACATTGTTAAGATAATCCCTGTTGGGTTGGGAGATGTTGTTGATCTCAAGCCACTGTCAGCTTCATCAGAAACAGAGCTTAACCCTGGATTCTCTTTGAGATCAGCCGAGAATGCGGATCGGGTTCCAATCATTACAATTGACAGCCTTGTGCAAAACAAGGAAATCTCCGGAGTCGATTTTATCAAAATGGATATCGAAGGATTTGAATTAAAGGCATTAAACGGCGCTATTGGGACCCTCCATCGTTTTCGGCCCAAGCTGGCAATATCTCTCTACCACAAGCCGGAAGACTTATTCGAAATCCCACTATTTTTACACGGCCTAAAACTCGGTTACAAGTTTGCTCTTGAGCATTACACTATTCACCAGGAAGAGACGGTGCTTTATGCCGTGGCCTAACTCTGAAATGCCTAAAATAAGTGTGCTGATATTTTCGTACAATTTTGAAAAGTACATTGATGAATGTATTGCCGGTATCGTTTCCCAAACTTTGCAGCCTTACGAAATTATCATCGCCGACGATCATTCTACAGATGGAACCTGGAAGATTATAAGCAAATATCAACAAAACTACCCGAAACTGATCAGAGCATACAGACACGACCGTAATCTTGGTATGATCGAAAACGGCTTTTTTGGTTGGGGGCAAGTGCGGGGCAATCTGGTGAGCGCCATTGACGGCGATGACCGCTGGCTGCCGCGCAAATTAGAGTTAGAATGGAAAGCGCTTCAAGAAAATCCGGAAGCAAAAATTGCCTATTCTAATGTGTACATAATTGATTCGGCGGGTAATCAAACTGGAATTTGGTTTGAGGGTAAGGTTCCCGCCCCACCCGTTGGCGATGTGCTTGTGCCGGTTTTTTCTAAACGGTTTTTCCAACATCGCAGGTCTGTATTTAGAAACGAGTTGTTGTATACACAAGCGTTTCGGGAAGCCGGCGGCCACGACAGAAATATTCCACTGCACCTGGATTG
Organism: uncultured Caldilineaceae bacterium; assembly: GCA_964460505.1. GTDB lineage: Bacteria > Chloroflexota > Anaerolineae > 4572-78 > J111 > J095. The sequence goes on from CAYWSS010000004.1 coordinate 6,181, forward strand.
GGATCTGAAGATTCGGCTTACATCAAAATTCCAGGTAATTTACTCTGGAGAAACCCTGGTCGAATATCGTGCCCATAGTCAAGGTGTCAGTAAAAGCTCACCAGAACTGTTTCTCCGTTCGGTAAAATTAGTCTATTCGAAGAATTTTCATCTGACCCTGGCCCGTTCCTGGCCGGAGCAATGCCAAATCAGGCATAGCGTAGAAGATTTACTCCGGCAAATTGTAAAAAGAATACCAACAATACCGCAATTGCAAAACGTTCCAAAGGTGCTGATTAATGGCTTGCCCAAAGCCGGCACCAACCTGGTGGCAAAAATTGCAGGTTTATTCCCCGGTTTGCCTGCATCCAGTTTGTACCTGAGTTATGAAATGATAAATCAGTTTCAAGCAGAAAATACACCGCCGGTTGACGAGATGTTCGTGGGTGTGGATTGGCCCCGAACAGTAAATATGGCTGCTTTTCTGCAAGCATTGCAACAAGCAGGCCACAAACATGCTGCCACAATGCATCTTCCATTCTCAGAAAAAGTTGTTGACGTTATGGCCGCATCCGGAATCAGGATGCTAATCATCCTGAGAGACCCGCGTGATGTAGTCATTTCCCATGTCAAATATATTATGCGTACACCAACGCATTTTCTTTTTGACACATATCAAAAATTATCTGAGACTGAAAGAATTATGGCCTCCATTGTTGGCATTCAACCACCAGGCCCCAATCTTCCAGGGCTAGGTAGTATTTTGGATCGTTATCAAAGTATGCTTATGTGGCAAACGCAGCCTTTTTGCTACACAACATATTTTGAAAAACTTGTTGGCGCAGAGGGTGGAGGATCCCGCAAAACCCAAATCAGGGAACTAACCCAAATTGCTGAATATTTGCAAGTTTCACATAACTCTGACCAGATTGCCCAAATAGCAGAGCAGGTGTTTGGAGGAACAGTTACCTTTAGAAAAGGAATTATTGGCGATTGGCAGAATCACTTTTCTGGCGAGCATAAACGTATTTTTAATGAATTAGCCGGACAGTTACTTATTGATCTTAATTATGAACAAAACGACAGTTGGGCTAAAAACCCCCCCGTATCTGTTGAAGCAGTATCAAACGATCAAGTGAAAATAATGCCCCCCCCAAATAACTTGTCTCAGGCAAATAAGCGCTTGGGCGAAAACCTTATTTTTCTCATCTCTCAACCTCGCACAGGTTCTACCTTGTTGCAGCGGATTTTAGCAAAACATCCCCAAATTTACACTACCGCCGAACCTTGGATTATGTTAAATCCCCTGTATGCGCTTAAAGCAACAGGTATCAAGGCAGAATATGATGCAAATGTTGCTCGACAAGCGCTCAACGATTTCTTGACTGCTTTGCCTGATGGAAAAGAAACATACTTGGCCGGTCTTAGACAACTGGGGTTGTATCTTTACGATCAGGCTCTAAAAGAAAGTGGAAAAACCTGTTTTCTGGACAAAACCCCTCGCTATTATCACATTATTCCAGAACTAAAACGTGTTTTCCCCTCGGCAAAATTTATTTTTTTGCTGCGCAATCCCCTGGCAGTTCTATCTTCAATTATTGATACCTGGGTGGGTTCGCATTGGGACGAATTAAAGCATTATAAGCATGATCTCTTAACCGCGCCTCAACAAATTATTGATGGTATTCATCAGTTTGATGACGGGGTGGCTGTGGTTAACTACGAAAATCTGGTCACAAATCCTGAGCTTGCTGTTCGTAAATTGTGTTTAAGTATTGGGGTGGAATTTGTGCCGGAACTACTTAACTACGGGCATGCCAAACCTCCAGCAGGCTCAATGGGCGATCGAAGCAACATTAATCATCATCTGGAACCGGTAAAAATTTATAAAGAAAAATATCTGGCCCAACTGGTTTCGCCACAGGCAAACTATTTGGCCAGAGCCTATCTGAATTTCCTTGGGCCGGGGCTAATCGGCCAGATGGGGTATTCTTATGATGATTTGATGAAAAACCTTGCGCCGTTATCATTGGATACCTGTTTACCTGAAGAAACCAGGGCCGCCATTCTGTCACCGCTCGGGCTGGCAGATAACATAATTCAGCAACCGGTTCAACCAAAACTTGAGGATGCTTCAATTTCCTCTTCTGTTACCCGGGATAACTACCTTGTCACCGCCATTGTCTCCACCTACAACGCCGGGCGATTTATTAGCGGCAGAATGCAGAATCTGGTTGAGCAAACGCTGTTCCAGCAAGGGCAGCTTGAAATCATCGTCATCAATTCCAACTCTCCGCAGAATGAAGGCGCAATTGTCAGAGCGTTTGCAGCCAACTACCCGCACATTGTTTACCACCGCACTGCAGAACGGGAAACTGTTTACGGGGCCTGGAATCGCGGTATAAAAATGGCTCGCGGGCAATACGTCATTAACGCCAATACCGATGACCGTTTTGCCCCGGATGCGCTGGCGCGACTGGCTGCTGAACTGGACGCCAATCCCCATCTTCACGCCGTTTATGGAAACTGGTTGGTGACCCAAACAGAAAACGACACGCCGGACTCCGGCACCGAAAAATTTGTCTTCAATTATCCTGAATTTTTGCCGCCGTTATTGCTTTATTATCAAATAACTACCCACTCCACCTTTATTCGCAGAGATGTTGTTGAGCAGCTTGGTTATTTTGATGGCCAACTTCAGGTGCTGGGCGACCGCGAATTTATGCTGCGCTTTTCTGCTGCCGGCTTTAAAGCCAAAAAAATCCCCGGTGTGGTTGGGCTGTATCTGGAAAGCCCCACCAGCCTGGAACGAAAGCAAGGTGTTTTTCACCAGGAGTTTTCCGCCATTCGAGAGCAATTTACAGTGGAGCAGAATTTCATCCGATTATTTGATGTTGAAACAATTCCTCCGTCTCCCCAACTTTCTCAACTCTATGCAGATGCGGGCGCGATGGGGAAAGAGTTCTACACCCGGGACGCTGATCCCGTCAGCGATTTTGCGTTTGCGGCTCAATTATTTGTCCGGGCGCTTGAACTGGACGCCACCAATGTGCCGGCGCTGAATAATTTGGCCGTTATCGCCTGTGTGGAAAATCAGGTAAAACAGGGAATAACTATTTTTCTGGATGCGCTCAAAGCACCTGCATCTTCGGAACAGGAAAAAGCGGCAATTACCGGTAATCTTGCCACTGCCCGGCAAGGCTCTGTAAATTTGAATGATTACCATTGGTTGCCCGCAAAAAATATGCCCGTTGCCCGCAAAGCAGGCTTCAGCTTCTGCATTATTTCCGGCGGGCAGCGCCTGAAAAAACTGGCGCTGCTCATCAACAGCATCCACGCCCAAAAAATCCCCCACTACGAAATCATTGTGGCCGGCGTCGCAGAACCGGTTGACAATATGACCGTCATCGACCTGCCGGAGGCGGCGCAAACCGGCCAAACCAGCGTGCTGCGCAACGCCGCCGCCGCCCGCAGCCAATATTCGCACCTTGTTTTCTCTGACGATGACATTATTTTGCAGCCGGGCTGGTTTGCCGGGCTGGAACCCTTGGCCGATGCGTATGACATTTTGCCCACCAAACTGCTCAACCTCGATGGCACCCGTCACTGGGATTGGGCCGCGTACAGCCCCTCCGCCGGGCAGCGCATGCTGGACTACGGCGAGGTTGATGAGAATCTGTATCTGACCAGTGGTTTGCTGGTGGTCAAAGCTCACGTTTGGGAGACCATTGGCTGGAATGAAAATCTTGGATTCTACAATCAGGAAGATGTGGATTTTTCAAAGCGGGCTTTACAGGCAGGATACCGGCACCATTTTTGTGACGATAGTATCGCCGTGCATAATGATCCGCTGTACACGCAAGTGGGGCGGCAGGTCTGGAAACGGAGCAAAGATGGCATTGCCGCTTGGGTCAATGATCAATTGCGGGACTTCGCCCCACAGGAATTAATGGACAGGGCCATGACTCTGCTGGAGCAGCAGCAAATTGGTGACGCCGCCGATTGCCTGCGCACCTGCATAAGGCTCGATCCCGATTTTCAGCTTGCCAACGAATTGTGGAATGAATTGGTGCGAGCCTTTGGGGGTGCCACCGATGAGGGAAACTGGCAGCCGCGCCCTCTCTCCATTTCTACAGGAAGCTCGCCTTCCGTGGCGACGGTTCGCTGGGAAGGTACGCAATTTGTCACCCATTCTATGGCGCTAATTAATCGGGAAATGTGCCTCCGGCTGGCGCAAGAGACTGGTGTTGACCTCTCGCTTGTTCCGTACGAAGCCGGCGAATTTGACCCGGACGCGGACGCGGACCCGCGTTTCCAACAGATTGCCCGCCATCTGAATCGCCCGCTAAAAAATGAGACGGACGTTCACATTCGGCACCAGTACCCGCCAAACTTTATCCCGCCGGCAGAGGGGCGCTGGGTAATGATCCAGCCGTGGGAGTTTGGCAGCATCCCCAAACGATGGATCGACGAAATGCGCCGCCGGGTGGACGATGTCTGGGCCTACAGCAGCTACGTGCGCGATTGTTACCTTCGCAGCGGCATGCCCGCCGAGCGGGTCCACGTGGTTTCGCCCGGCGTCGACGCCCGTAAATTTAATCCCGCAGTGGCGCCGTTTCAGTTAAAAACGCAAAAGCAATTTAAGTTTCTGTTTGTGGGCGGCACCATCGAGCGCAAAGGCATCGATATTTTGCTGGATAGCTTTCTGGATACCTTCTCTGCGGCTGACGATGTGTGTCTGGTCATTAAAGATATGGGTGGCAGTGCCTTTTACAAAGGGCAAACTTCGCAACAGATGATTGCGCAGGCGCAGGCGCAGCCCAACGCCCCGGAGATTGAATACATCAACCGCATGCTCAGCGAGCAGGATTTGGCCGGCCTTTACACCGCCTGCAACTGTTTGGCGCACCCCTACCGGGGCGAAGGCTTTGGCGTGCCCCTTGCCGAGGCCATGGCCTGCGGGCTGCCGGTTATTGTTACCGGGCACGGGGCAGCCCTGGATTTCTGTTCGGAAGAGACCGCGTATCTGATTCCGGCCAAAGAAGTGCGGATGTCTACCGAAAAACGAACCGTCAATCACGAAACGGTGGATTATCCCTGGTGGGCAGAGCCGGACCGGGAAATTTTGCGCCAACTGATGCGCCACGTGCTGACCCATCCCGCCGAAGCAGCGGCCAGAGCGCAGGCGGCTATGGCGTTTATTCAAACAAATTACAGTTGGGAGCGCTCTGCGCAGGCGGCAGTGCAACGGATTGAGGTATTGCGCCAACGGCCCATTATCCGTTTTAAATCAGAAGCGTTCAACCCGGACGCGCTCTTTGTTTTTCCGGTTGGCGCCATCGAACACCCCCAACAAGTAGGCGCGTGCCTGGAAACCCTTGAGCGCCATCTGCCCGCTTTCGGGTTAATGGAACTCCGGTTGGTTAAAGCCAAAGACATCAGCCTTGATATGGACTACAGGTTTCCGGTAAGCGAGGCCTCTGAACTGACCCCAACTGCGGCCCTTCAAGCTGCAATTTTGCATTCAAACGCCAAATATGTGGGGCTTCTCTTGCCGGATGTCCTGGTAACCGGGGGCTGGCTGGATACGCTGTTGAATGTGGCCAACGCTGACCCGGCAATTGCCGTTGTTGGGCCTATGTCAAACGCCGCCCCACAGCCGCAACACATAGAACCGGCCTACCTTGACCTTGGCAAAGCGTTGCGCCGCTTTGCGGCCAGGCAGGCCAAAACATATCAAAACGATTGGGACGCCGTTCCCCACCTGGGGGGATTTTGCCTGCTGTTTAAGCGCGAGGCCATCCTTGCCGGGGGCGGTTTGGATGCCTCTCTCCCTTTGCCGGAAGCTTTGCAGGCGTTGTACCGTCAGTTGCAGGCTCAGGGCTTCAAGTTAGCTGTGGCAAAAGGAGCTTATGTGCATCACCTCAAATTAACGGAGGATGAAGGAATGAACTACGACAACACATCCGAAGCGCAGAAATTGTTGAAAACTATTCTGGCCGCCGGCCAGGCTGCGTTGGAACGGAACGATTTGGAAACCGCCGCCGTGGAATTTAAGCGCGTTACCGGGCAGTACCCCGATTTGGCGGCGGGATATACCGCTCTGGGAAACACGCTGCTGGCCTTAAAGCGGGAAGAAGAGGCCGTGGCGGTACTGGAAAAGGCCGTAGAGTTGGTGCCGGCGGTTAGCTCAATGCACAATCAACTGGGCGTGGTTTTGCATCGCATTGGGCAAACCGGCCGGGCGGAAGCCGCTTTTCGGCAAGCTCACAAACTTGCGCCTACAGATCTGGGGCCGCTGTTGAATCTAACCGAATTCTACGGAGGGCAGCAGCGCTACCAGGAAGCCTCCGAGGCGATTAAAACCGCCCTGGCCGTTGATCCAACCGATCCGGAAGTGCTGGTTACGTTTGGGCGTCTTTGCGTGGAGTTGGGCGATGTTGACGGGGTGGTCATGGCCATCGAACACCTCAGGTCAAGTGTACCCGATCACCCTGATTTAAATTTATTGCAGGAAAAACTTGATCAACTGACGGCTGAAGCGACACAAATTGCCGATTTGTCGGAGTTGCTCGCCAGGGCAGATGCCGCTCAACAAGCCGAAAAATGGCCCCAGGCCATTGAATTGCTCAACCGTGCCCTGAAATTGGCTCCGCCCGCGGAGGAGGTTGCCCGCATTTTGAATAGTTTGGGGTACAATTACCTCATGAACAAACAGCCGGCGGAGGCGGAAATTGCCTTTCGGCAGGGGCTGGAGTATGCCCCGGGAAATATAGATATGTTAAGCAATCTGGCAGAACTCTACTTGCAGCAGGGACGTTTTAACAAAGGTACAGAATACCTGAACCGCGCCCTGCAAGTGAATCCGGACGATGTGGATGTGCTGCTGTCTCTGGGGAATGTCTGCATCCGGCTGGAGGTTTTTGATGTGGCGTTGATGGCCTTTCAACGGGCGCGGAAGGTGGCCCCGGAAACCGGGAACATTGACGAAATCATCAATGAACTCGAAAAATTAGTGCCGGCAGAGGCCGCAGAAACTCCGGTTGAAGCGCCGGTGGGTATGACTGTTTCGCAGGAAGAAACGGGGTTGATTTTGGCGGTGGGGCAAGCAGCCCAAAAACGGGGCGATCTGGAAGCCGCCGTTCGGGAATTTTATCGCGTGACCGGGCGCTACCCCAATCTGGCGGCAGGGTTTTCGGCCTTGGGGGCAACGCTGCTGGTTTTAGAACGGGCGGATGAGGCGGTGGCCCCACTGCGTCGGGCCACGGAACTGGCTCCACAGGAGGTGTTGAATTTTACTCAGTTAGGGTTTGCGCTGCTGCAATCGGGCCAATCGGCAGACAAGGCCGAACGGGCATTTCAGCAAGCGGCCCGGCTGGCCCCTGAAGAGGTTGAGCCAATGTTGAGCCTGGTCGAACTTTACCGGGGGCAAGAGCGTTACGGGGAAGCGTCGGAAATGATTAAAATGGCTATTGAGCTTGACCCCACCGACGTCGAAGTATTGGTCTCGTTCGGGCTGCTCAGTTTTGAGCTGGGTGATGTGGAAGGGGCGCAGATAGCTCTGGATCGACTATCGCAGGCCCCGCCGAATCATCCCGGTGTGGCCACGCTGCGGCAGGCGGTCAGTACATCTCCGACCGATGGCGCGGGCATTGCCGAAATCCCCGCGCAGCCTCCCGTCAGTAACCCGGTTCAGGTGGATGAGCCGGCGAAGGTTGCAACTGAGATGGATCCTGTTCTGGAAAAAGGACAAACCGCCTTTGCCCAAGGTGATCTGGAAACGGCGGCCCGTGAATTTTCGTGGGCTGCCACCATGCATCCTGATATGGCAGATGTGCAAATGGCTTTGGCCACGACACTGCTGGAACTGGGGCAAGTGGAGGCCGCGGTGGTTCCCTTGCTTCGCGCTGCAGAGCTGGCGCCTCAGCAAGCCGGGGGAGTCGATAATGTCTGCAACATGTTGGGCTTTGCCTACACAAAACTCAATCGCCCCGAGCAGGCAGAGACAGCCTTTTTAAAGGGGTTGGAAATCGCCCCGGATAATCTGGATTTACTCGGTAATCTGGCAGAATTTTACGCTGCGCAGGAGCAGTTTGACCAGGCCACCGGGTACATCAACCGCGTCTTAAATATTGACCCTGATGCCGTAGACACGCTGCTTTTGCTGGGCAACTGCTCCCTGCAGCTTGGCGCGCTTGATGTGGCGTTGATGGCTTTCCGGCGGGTGCAATCGCTGGCGCCCGATACCGAGGGGGTTGGCGAGATTGTGCGGCGTCTTGAAGCGCAGTCATAGATCGTTAAGGTGCAGTTATAATGACAAACTATAAATCGGTTACTGACCAGGTGGTTGAACCTTCTCCTATGGCCGGCTATTATCAATTTTCCCGCCCGGAAGTGCAGAAGATGGTTCCGCCAACCGCCAAAACCATCCTTGATGTGGGTTGTGCCGCCGGCCGGCTTGGCTCTGAGTTAAAGGCCAAACTTGGCGCAGAAGTGTGGGGCATTGAAAACGTGCCGGATATGGCCAAACAAGCACGCAATGTGCTTGACAAGGTCTACTCCGGTGATGTCAACGAGATTGCCCTGACCCTGCCCCCCAATCACTTCGATGCCATCATTTTTGCCGATGTGCTTGAGCATCTGCCCGATCCGTCCGTTACACTTAAACGTCTGTTGCCAACCTTAACCCCCAACGGCAAAATTATCATCAGCATCCCCAACGTGCGCCATTGGTCGGTGATAAAGGGGTTGTTGGAGGGTCAATGGGAATATGAAGAGGCCGGCCTGCTTGACCGCACCCACCTTCGATTTTTTACCCGCGCCAGCTTTGAAAAGCTATTGTATCAGGTCGGGTTAAAGCCAGGCTATGTTGGCGCAACGCGCGTAAATTATCCGCCCGTTCCCAATGCAATAGTGAGCGCGTTACACCAGGAAGGTCTGGATATATCTACCTTAATTCAAGAAAGCCAGGTGTACCAGTGGTTGTTTGTGGCGGAGCCAATCACCCCCCCTAAAACAACAACCTCCCTGACCTCCATCATCATCCTCGTCTACAACCAGCTTCATTACACCAAACTCTGTTTGGAAAGTATCAAGCAGCACACGCGCCGGCCACACGAAATCATTATTGTAGACAACGCTTCTACCGACGGTACCCCTGAATATCTGCGCCGCTACAAAGCATTAAATACCAATGTGCGCGTCATTGCCAACGCAAAAAATATGGGATTTTCCGCCGGTAATAATCAAGGTCTGGCTTTAGCCCGCGGCGATTATGTTGTTCTCCTCAATAATGATACGATTGTGACTCAGGGGTGGTTAAAGCGCATGCTGGTTGTGTTTGAGCAATACCCCGATGTTGGTATTGTTGGCCCGGTATCTGATAATGTGGGGGGAATGCAACAGGTCAGGCAGACCGGCTACCAGAACATTGAAGAGATGCATCAATTTGCCAACCAATGGGCCGCCGGCCACGCCGGCCAGTCGGCGGAGTTTTTCAGAGTGATCGGTTTTTGTTTGATGGCCCGGGCTGCGGTCATCAACCGTATTGGCGGATTGGACGAACAATTTGGCACGGGTAATTTTGAGGACGACGATTTTTGTGTCAGAGCGGCCGCGGCGGGGTTTAAGACTCGAATTGCTCAGGATGTTTTTATTCACCATACAGGCGGACAAACATTTAAAGGTGAAAAAATAGACTACGCTCAAAGTTTGGAGAGAAATTGGGGGATATTCAAGACTAAATGGGATATTCCTGCCGATTTGTCTTATGGCGATATTTATAAAATAGACCTTTCAACCATCGAACCTTCAGCGGTATTTATCCCGCTGCCGGTTGCTGCTGATGTGCGGCAATATGAACTGGCCGAAGCTGGGACGAACCCGGCGCTGGAAAAAATGACCGGTGCAAAAAACGACAAAGGATACCATATCCATCCGGCAGGAAAACTGAGCCGGGGGGCCGTACTGGATGTTGGCCTCAAATGCACGCACTCGTGCCGATTTTGCTACTACAGCTATCTGGATAAATCGGATGACCAGTTTAAGGGGATGCGCCGGGCTAAATTCAGAACCGTGGCTGAGTGCAAAGAAATTCTGAGATTGCTGAAACAGAACGAATTTGTAAATTTTGATTTCACCGGCGGCGAACCGAGCCTGCACCCCGATATCATCGAGCTGACCCGCTACGCCCATCAGGAATTAGATTTGAAGGGGCGGATGATCACGCTGGGTCAGTTTTTGATGCGCAAAATGAAAAACTGCGCCCACGACAAACTGATTGATGATTTGCTCGAGGCCGGCCTGGTAAATTTTCTGTTTTCAATGCACGCCGCCGATGAAGCGTTGTTTAAAAAAATAACCGGCGAGTCGTTTGAAAAGCAGCGGCAGGCTATGTTATATCTGGATGAAAAAGGGTTCCAGTTTACCACCAACACCACGGTGTTTGAGTGGAACTACAAACATCTGCCGGAGTTGGCTCAGGAAATTATCAAGCACAATATTTACCTGCACAACTTTATTTTGATGAACGCCTACTACGAATGGAACCAGGACGGCCAGGCGTTTGGTGTTCAGGCCAGATATTCAGCAGTGTACCCCTGGTTGCGGGAAGCGGTAAATATTCTGGAATCGAACAACGTTGGGGTAAATATCAGATACGCGCCGCTGTGCAGCATCAAGGGCATGGAGAAAAATCTGGTGGGCGTGGTTGGGGTGCGCTACGATCCGTACGAGTGGATGAATTTGGCCGGCCACATGGGCGGCGATCCCGAATTTTGCGCGTCGGTTATTCCCATAAAAGAGGGTGAGGTGGGGGATAACCTGGCCTATCAGGATTTGAACAAGCAGTTTCCCAACGGGGTAAAAGTGTCCGGCTCCAGGGGGAATACCAAATTCTTTTCAGAAAATTGTGTTGATTGTCGCGCCAAAGCCGTGTGCGACGGCATTGACGCCAACTATCTGAAAATTCACGGGCCGGATGAATTTTTGCCCTATTGGGGCGAACCTCAGCAAGCCCCGCTGCATGCAGATCGATATACGTACTCTATTCCCTTTATCGTAAAAACTGATCAATTTGCTGATGTAAAAACCGTTGTTGCCCGGGAATTTAAGAGACTGAATGCGCAAACTGTCGCTCAAATTCCCGATGGCGAAGCGGGGTTAACCTCGATTATCGTACTCAATCTAAATGGCGACACGCATATTCGATCCTGTATCGAGAGTATTCAGGAACACACCACCGCACCTTACGAATTGATTGTGGTTGATAACGGCTCAACGGATGACAGTCTGTCGTACTTGCGAACGGTTTCGGGTTTAACGCTGGTTGAAAACCCGCAAAACGCCGGGGCGCCCTACGCCAGAAATCAGGCGCTGGCTTTGGCCAAAGGGGAGTACATTGTTTTTTTAGATAACGATGTGGTGGTTACTGAAAAATGGCTGCAACGATTTGTTGACTGCGCCCGAAAAAATCCGTCGTTTGGCCTGCTTGGCCCCCGCTCCAATTCTGTCTCCGGGCCGCAGTTTGTGGAGGATGCCCGTTACACCAATCAGCAAGAGTTGCAAAGTTACGCCCGGGAATTTAGCGCCGCCAACAATGCTCGGTTTTCACTGGTGGGCAGGCTGGTGCTCTTTTGCCTGTTTGTCAGGCGTGAGGTCATCCGGAAAATTGGCGGCATTGATCCCGCATTTGGCAAGTGGGGCTTTGAGGACGATGATTTTTGCCTGCGGGCGCAGATTGGCGGCTACCGGTTAGCTATTGCTGGCGATGTGTTTATTCATCACACCGGCAGCCAAACCGCACGAACCGCCGGGCTTGATTACCGGGCGCTGTCCCGGCAAAACACAGAAATCTTTGCCAGGAAATGGGGACTCAAACCGGCCACCGCTACCGTCGATGAACTCTTTATCTATCCGTCAGGTGAAATCAGCGCCCGGCCTTTTGACCCCGCCCTTCATATAATTCCAATTCCATCCAAAAGCGAAGTAACCCCGTTGCTCTACAACCCGGCAAAAGCTACCGGCGAACCTGCGGCAGCAACCCGTACTGCGCACATTCAAGTTGGATTCATTCGCCGTGATGAAAATATGGATGCTGCGCCAACTGTGCTGGCTTCGCTGAAGCAGCACACTCCGCAATTGGCTGAACCGTTTTTCTGGCAAGATGTGGCTGCACTGAACGGCCAACTGGATCAGGCCAAATACCTGGTGCTGCTTGCCCCCGATATTCAGGTAACGGAGGGCTGGCTCAACAAACTTCTGGCGGTGGCCCGGTCTGATCACACCATTGCCGCGGTTGGGCCGGCAGCAAACGTTGCCCCCTCACCGCAAAAAGTGCAGGCTTCTTCTCCTCTTGTTGATTCTGATCTTCGGCAATTTGCCGCCCGGCTTGCCAATCAGCGTGGCGATACCTGGGCGGAAGTGCCCTATCTTGGCAGTTTTTGCTTGCTGCTTAAAAGCCACCACGTGCGGGTGGTGGGGGGGATGAATCCTGATTTGCCCCTGGCCGAATCTCTGCTGGAGTTGTACCGGCGCTTGCAGCAGTACGGGTTTAAGCTGGCCTGCGCCCAAGGCGTTTTTATAGGCCACAATGAGCTTACGGAGGACGAAGGCGCAACCTACGGGCAGGCGCTGGCGTTTGAACAAGCCGCCAACAAGGTGCTGGCTGCCGGGCAGGCCGCGTTGCAGCAGGGAGATTTTGACGCCGCTATCCGGGAATTTACCCAGGTAACCCAACAGCACCCCGACCTGGCGGCGGCCCATACCGCTCTGGGCGCCATTCTCCTGAGTCTGGGGCAAACGGAAGAGGCCACAACGCCGTTACGCCGGGCGGTTGAGTTGGTGCCGCACGTGGCGGGGGCGCATAATCAGTTGGGCGTGGCCCTGTATCGATTGGGGCAACCTGATGCGGCAGAGGCGGCGTTCCGGCAAGCTCATCAGGCAGACCCCCGCAATCTGGATGCCCTGCTAAATTTAATTGATCTGTATCGCGCCCAACAGCGATTTGAGGAAGCGTTAAATACCGTCAATATGGCCTTAAAATTAGATGCGGAACATGTGGATATTTGGGTGTCATTTGGTTTGATTAGCCTTCAGTTGAATGATAGTGAGGGCGTGCAAAAGGTTCGGCGTCAATTGGAAAATGCGCCGTCAAATCATCCCGGTGTGCAGGAATTTTTCCGGCTGGCCGGGACTAACCCTGATCTACCGGGGAGTGCAAAATGAACCGGGACGACGCAATTACGATTGGCACGTATCTTGTCCGGAATCGTCGAAACCATGAAGCAGCAGAAATTGCAAAATCCTTGCGACATGCGCTTCTGCTTTCGGAAAACTTTAATTATGACCCTTATCAGAATGGCGAATATGATGTGTTACAAAAACTTGCGCCGTATACCCCCCGAATAATTTTTGATGTTGGCGCCAATGTTGGCCATTGGACGGTGATGGCCACGGATTTACTCCCCATGGCAGCGGTGCATTGTTTTGAAGTCATGCGGCCGGTGCTCCCTGAATTGCAGAGAAACGTACAAAACAAGAGGAATGTTACCGTAAATCAATTTGGACTGTCAAATAAAGATGAAATCCGTCAGTTTAAATATTTCCCGGACAGAACGGAACAAACCTCAATGATTGAGATATCGATTGGCTCCAGACATGAGTATGTGTCGGGAAAAGTTAGAACCGGCGACGGATATCTTGCGGAAAACGGCATCGATCAGGTTGACTACCTGAAAATTGATGTTGAAGGCGCGGAACATTTTGTGCTTGATGGATTTAAAGAGAGCTTTCGTGGTGAAAAAATCAAAATGGTGCAGTTTGAGTACGGAAAAATCAATATTTTAACGAAGTTCTTGTTAATTGATTTCTACCACTTTTTTAGCCAATATGGGTTTAAGGTTGGAAAAATTTACCCCGGATATGTGGAGTTCAGAGATTACAATTTTGATCACGAAGATTTTATTGGCCCTAACTACCTTGCCGTGAGGCAGGACCTGGGCGATCAGATCAACAAATTATCGCAATAAAAAGCAATCCGATAAACTAAGAGGCGATGAATGCCAAAAGATAAGACGCTAGTGACCCTGGTTGTGGGGGACAGTTATCTGGAGAAATTTCGCGGATATTGTGTCAATAGCTGGCAGGAGTATGCCGCCAGGCACAACTATGATCTGGTTGTATTCGACCAGCCGCTGGATACTTCTGTCCGGGCGGCAAACCGGTCACCGGCGTGGCAAAAGTGCCTGGTTTTTGGCCGGCCCGAGTTGCAAAAATACAAGCAGGTGGCCTGGGTCGACGCGGATATTCTGATAAACAGCGCTACGGCCCCGGACCTGTTTGAGACTGTTCCGGTTGATAAGGTTGGCGCTGTAGAAAGCTACGGCTACCCCCTCACCGAGGAATTTAAATCGAAGTTAAAAGCCCTTTACACCTACTGGAATTCTCAAAACCTGCCGCACGAAGAAGCTTTCTCCGCGCAGGAATTTTACATCAACTGGGGGCTTCCGCCCCGATTTGACAAAGTGGTGCAAACCGGGGTCATGATTGCTTCCCCGGAAGCGCACCGGGAGATTTTTTTACGGGCCTATAATAATTATGAGGACAAAGGGCTTGCTCAGTTTAATTACGAAATGAGGCCTCTGAGCTACGAACTGATGGCTGCTGATGCGGTTTACTGGATAGACCGCCGCTTCAACACCATCTGGGTCGAAGAGCTAACCACTCATTATCCATTTCTGTTAGGAAAGAATAATTTTTCTGACCGGTTGGAATATATGGCCTCGTCCCATTTTAAACCGGTATTAATGCTCACCTGCGCCACGACCATTTTTCTCAATTCCTTTTTTCTTCACTTTGCCGGCGGTTCCGATAGTATGCGGTATGTGGATGCTTCCATAAAATCGGTGTTTGACCTTTAGGAACAATAGGGTGCAGGGTCGCAGAGTCGTAAGTTTTCCTCGTTCCCACACTCTGCGTGGGAATGCATAGCGCGGCCAAGCCGCAACCCAAAAGCCGGCCACGAATTAACACTAATTTTCGCTAATCTTTAATTTTAATTCGTGGCAAATACTGACTACTGACATCTGACGAAAAGAAAGCAAAAACTATGGGCCTTAAAAAAAGCAATTGGCCGGCGGATGTCGTTTTGTTATTTCGGCGAGCGCAGGAGTTGGGCAGCCGGGAAGAATATGCCGCTGCCCGTCATCTGCTCGATCAGGCGCTTGAACGTATCCCCGATGATCCCCAAATAATTGTGGCCCGCGGACATGTGATGATGCAGCAGGGCGATGCAGAAACCGCCCGGCACGAATTTGCCAGAGCCATCACCATTGCGCCCAATTATGTCATGGGGCATGCCTTGCTCGGGCTGGCTCTCATTCAGCAAGGCCATGTTGACGACGCGCGGGCTTCTTTGCAGCAGGCGCTGGCCTTAAAACCGGGCCACAAGCCGGCCACATCGATACTGGCAGAGCTTGAAGAAGTGCTGGGCAATATTCGGGCCGGCGGGCCGAACGATGTGGGTTACGCATTTTTACTGGAGCAGGCCGAGCAATTGCTGGCCCGAAGGTTGGTAAAGCCGGGCATGACGGTGTTTGATGTTGGAGCCAATCTGGGCGACTATTCAATTTTGCTCAGTAAATTGGTGGGCGACTCCGGTACAGTCTACGTCTTTGAACCGACATCAGGTATCTTTGAAAAATTAACAGCGCGGTTGCAAACCTACAACTGCGCTAATGTACGCTTGTTTCAGCAAGCGGTCTTCTCCAAAGAGGGGCCAATTGAATTTAACGAATTCCCGGAAAGCCAGTCTGTCTGGAACAGCGTTGGCGTACCAAAAATAGAAAAACCGGGCAGCGAAGAATATTTTGCGCCGGTTAAAACGGAAATTGTCGCGGCAACAGCCCTTGATTCTTTCTGCAGGCAACATAATGTAGACACCATTGATTACCTCAAAATTGATGTGGAAGGGGCCGAACGCGATGTTTTGCAGGGGGCGGCAACGCTCTTAAATCGGCGGGCTATTCGTTTTGTGCAGTTCGAAATATCGCAGAATATGCTGGCTGGGATGCAGCGCCGGGCGCACGACATTTTTGAGCTTTTAGGGCGATACGGGTACGAGTGCCATCGCATTCAACCGGATGGCACCATTGGCAGGCAGGTAGACAATTCTGATTCGTTTTACGAAAATTACATCGCGTTTTCAGAATCACCTATCGACAGAATCATTCAGCCTGAAATCTATCAGGATGAGTTTTATGATCTCATCCAAAAGCTGTGCCGCACCGAAAAATTACGCACCGTTCTGGAAATTGGCTCATCGGCGGGCGGGGGCAGTACCGAGGCGTTTGTGACCGGCCTGAGGGACAATCCCGCAAATCCGGCGCTCTTTTGCATGGAAATTTCAAGAACCCGCTTCCAGGCGTTGCGGCAGCGATACGCCGGCGACGATTTTGTAAAATGTTACAATGTTTCTTCGGTGGGGTTGGATAAATTTTCGCCGGAGGAGGCGGTCAGCGCCTTTTATAATGAGCGACAAACCAACCTGAACCACTATTCGCTGCAGCAGGTTTTGGGATGGCTTGCCCAGGATATTGATTATCTGAAAAACTCCGGCGTACCCGGTGACGGCATCGAGCGGATTAAGCGGGAAAACGGAGTCACGCGCTTTGATATGGTCTTGATTGACGGCTCCGAGTTTACCGGTCAGGCCGAACTGGAGGCGGTGGTCGGGGCCACCTTCATCCTGCTGGACGATATTAATACGTACAAAAATTACGAAAACTACCAGCGCTTATCCCGCAACCCCAACTATTCGCTTATTGCCAGAAATTGGACGGTGCGCAACGGTTACGCGGCATTTAAACGCAGCGAGGGCAACGACGCGCTGCCAATCCACTTTTTTACCCTTGCGCTCAACGGCGAACCGTTTATTCGCCATCACATCAAGGTGCTGAAACACCTGCCATTTAAGTGGCACTGGCACATTGTTGAAGGGGTAGCCAACCTGACCCACGATACCGCCTGGGCCGTAAAACTGGGCGGAAAAATTACCGGCCAACTGCATCGCAATGGACTCAGCAACGACGGCACCTCAGAATATCTGGACGAACTGGCCCGGCAATTTCCCCAAAACCTCACCATTTACCGCAAACCCGGCGGTGAATTCTGGGATGGAAAGCTGGAGATGGTTGCGGCTCCGCAAGCCAATATTCAGGAAGAATGTTTGTTGTGGGAAATTGATGCGGACGAGTTGTGGCTGCCGGAGCAAATCAAAACGCTGCGCACCATGTTCCAGCAGGAACCGCAGCGAACCGCGGCCTGGTTTCATTGCCATTTTTTTGTGGGGCCAAATCTGGTCACGATCACCCCGGAGGCGTGGAGCCATCACGCCGTTCAGGATTGGCTGCGGGTGTGGCGCTACAAACCCGGCATGCGCTGGGCTTCGCACGAACCGCCTCGCCTGGGCGAATTTATGGACGGCCAATGGTTTGACGTGGCCCGGCTCAACCCCTTTACCCACATCGAAACCGAAGCCCGCGGCCTGATTTTTACCCACTACGCCTACGCCCTGAAAAGTCAGGTGGCGTTTAAAGAAACCTATTACGGATATCAGGGAGCCGTTGCGCAGTGGCAAAGATTGCAGCGGGCGCAGGAATTTCCCGTTCTGCTGCGCGATTATCTGGCTTGGGTGGGTGACAACACGCAGGCTGACCGGGTTGGGCGCGCGGTAATCGGGGCGCAGGTTCCGCCGGTGCCGTGGGACTTTTCGACTGCGCCCGCGCCCGCCGCCGCAGAGTTGAAATCTGCCTCAAATTTACCTGCGCTGCAAATTGTGATTGATGGCCTGGTTTTTCAGGACAAACCCCATCGCCATCTGGGAATTTCACGCATCTGGAAACACCTCATCCCCGAACTGGTGAAGCAATTGCCCCACTGCTCAATTATTTTGCTCAAGCGGCAGGGAACATCCATTAGTTTTGCAGGGGTGACGGAAGTTGCGGTTCCGGCGTACCAACCGGGCGCTGAGGCGGTGCTGGATGCTGATGATGCCATGTTGGGGCAGGTTTGCGCCGAGCTGAACGCCGACCTGTTTCTCAGTACCTATTTTAGCCGGGCCTCCGGTATTCCCAATCTGCTGCTGGTGTACGATATGATTCCCGAAGTGATGAACTGGAATCTTTCATCGCCAATGTGGGTGGCCAAGCAGCGGGCCATTTCCACGGCGCGCAAATTGCTCTCAATTTCTAAATCCACGCGAGACGATGTGGGCCGCATCCACCAGATCCCCGCAGCGCAGGTAACGGTGGCCTACCCCGGCATATCGACGGAATTTTATCCCGTGGGCTGGTGGGAGATTGCCCCCTTTGCCCGCCAAAATAATATTCAACACCCCTACTTTTTGCTGGCCGGCAGTCGCGGGGGATACAAAAATTCGGCGCTGCTCTTTGAGGCATTTTCGCAGTTGCCCCAGCGTGACCGGTTGCAGATTTTTGCCTTTGGCGAGAAAACACATCTCTTCCCGGAAGAAATGAAGTTTGCTCACGGCATTAACTATTCATCCGTCGAATGGTTGGCGGATGATGAGTTATTGGCGGCGTATTCCGGCGCATTGGCCCTGGTTTACCCCTCCCGGTACGAGGGTTTTGGCCTGCCGGTGCTGGAGGCATTGGCCTGCGGCTGTCCGGTAATTACCACCCGCAGCGCCTCAATTCCTGAAATTGGCGGAGATGCGGTATTGTACGTTGACCCGGATTCCCCAGTTGAGCTTGTGTCCGCCATGCGCCGGGTGATGAATCCCGAAGTGCGGGCCGCGATGGCCGCCCGAGGCCTTGAACGGGCACGCAAATTTACGTGGGAAACCATGGCCCAACAATTTGTCCGGCTTCTGCAACGTGAACAAAAACGGGTGGCAGCAGCAACAAGCCGGGAGACCCTGCCATCAAAAAGCGCCGGAATCCTGAAGCAGGCTCAGACTGCGCAGGATGCCGGACACTGGCCGCAAGCCATTGAACTTTATCTCACAGTGCTGGAGAAATCGCCGGGTGTGGCCGGTGGGGAAATTTGGAACCGGTTGGGAAGCTGTTACCTGCAAGCCGGGCAGTTGCCCGAGGCCGAAGCCGCATTTTTGGGCGGGCTGGAGTTTGACCCCGAAAATCCTGAGTTGCAGCGCAATCTGGCCGCGTTGTATTTTGAGCAGAATCAGGTTGAGAAAGCCTCTGCCTGGTTGCAACGGGCCTTGCAGCGTGACCCGAACAATGTGGATTTGCTTCTTCTTCTGGGAAAGTGCGCCGTTCAATTGGAGAGGGTTGGGGAGGCGCTCGCCGCATTTCAGCAGGTAAAAAGGGTATCGCCGCAAACCGCGGGCCTCGACGAACTTATCCGGCAGCTTCAACTGGAAAAATAAGCAACAGAGCCTGAAAATGCACCCCAAAAAGCGCATCACAATAATTCTGGTGCGCTTTTTAATAACCGTCCAGCCCCCCCTCGTTCCCACACTCCTGCGTGGCGCTTTGTGTGCATATAAATGTCCAGAAAAGTTTTTTCCTAAATAACATCCGTATTGCGTATTGCGTATTATACTGAAATTAGTTTCAAAACGGAACTTTTTGACACCCGTCATTCCCGCAC
>CAYWSS010000005.1:0-25428 GCA_964460505.1 uncultured Caldilineaceae bacterium
AAATCCGTCCCGATTGCCCTCAAGTTACCCTGATTATAAACTTGATGCGTATGCTTTAGGCCCCCCCGTGGGCGGGGAGTGAATGGTTACGTTCTCTGTGCCTTCTTTGTGATCGTAACCGTTCAGCCCCCTATGTCATTCCCGCATGTAGTAAGCGGGAATCCATCCGCATAGCCTGTGGATTCCCGCTAAAAACGTGCGGGAATGACATACTTAGCGCCATATCCGGCAGGGGGTGTGAACGGTTACTTGTGATCTTTGTGATTTAGCTTTTTTCGCGCAGCGTCCGACTCGTTCGGGTTAGATTCTCCGGGAATTTCCGCGTGTAAATTGCAGAGTGAACATAATGGATGCAGCGCCTCACCAATCAAAACTCAAATAATCGAGCGCGAATCCTTTTCTTCTCAATTCATCCGGCACAAATTCATCATACTTGTTAATTTCAGGGGCTTCATTTTTGTCCAGTAAATCCAGCGGGTCAAAATCCTGGGGCCGGGAGAATGTCACTTTACGGTGCAAGGCATCTGCCCCGGCAGGGCAATGCAGCAGCAAATAGTAGGGGGGACGAGCATCACGGATGGTTAAGTCCGGCTGGCCGGCAGCCCTGAATTGCAGGGCGCGGGTCAGCGTGTTGAACGGGATTGTGCCCAGCCATGGAAAGAAGGCAAATAGATTGCCGCCGAGCGGCACCAGTTGGGTCTGCTTCAGATATACTTGTTGCGCCAACTGCCGCGCCTCTTTGAGACGGGCCAGGGCGCCCCGCTGTAAATAACGATATTCATCCGCTTCCAGTAATACTTGCCGCATCCGCTGCAAGATACGGGTGTGAATTTCCCCGCCGCCGCCCATCCAGGCGGCGTTTGCTTTGCCCGGCTCGGGCTTGACAAACACCCGGCGCTGTTTGGGGTTAATGTCCAGCACTTTCCAGGTGCGCCCGGCCAGGGTGAAGCGCTCCCCCCTGGGCGGCGGTTTCATAATCCGCCCGATTTCGCCTTGTTCGGAGCGCACGGTAAATTCTTCTGTGTCCTGAAAAACTGCATAAAAACGATAATTTCGCACCACTTTTTCGCCGGCCAAACCCACAATAAGCCCGCCGCTTTCCATCTGTTCAAGATGATCGATGGCCAGCAGGTGGCGCAGAAATATCCGGTAATCATCCTGGCTGATGTGCTGAAAAGGGGGCAGCGTCAGGATGTGCCGGGCCAGATCGGCGGGGGGCAATTCTCCCCCACCGGCCAGGGTGCTCATCGTTTGGTGATAAAGCAGGCTGTAAGGATAGCGAATGGGCCGGAGCGGTTCAATCCACTTTTCTTCAAGATAGAGCTGGATAATGGCGATACATTGCAGCAGCGGCCAGGGAATTATTTTTGGCAGGATTTCCCGGCCTGCCGGCGTCTCCTCGCTGCATGCAAACCACATTTCGGACGGGTTGTTGCGCCGCCCGGACCGCCCCAACCGCTGTAAAAAACCGGCCACGGAGAAGGGAGCATTGAGTTGAATAACCCGTTCCAACCGGCCAATATCAATGCCCAGTTCCAGGGTGAGGGTGGCGGCGGTAACAGCCGGCTGGTTTTCTGTTTTCATGGCCGTTTCAGCGGATTCTCTGAGCGGGGCTGAAATGCTGCCATGGTGAACGTGGTAGATATCGGGCAGTTGGTTGCGCCGGGCAATCTGGCGCAGCGAGGCGATACAATTTTCAGCGCCGCCCCGGCTGTTGGCAAAGATGAGGGTTTTGCTTCGTTCCTGCGTCCGGGCAAAAATGTATTGCTCGAAGGGATCGGATTCGGGGAGCTGTTTGGGGCCGGCTGCGGCGCGATAGAAATGCTCAACCGCCAGCCGCACGCGCCCGCCTGTGGGCACCGACACAGTGGTGACGGGCCGCGAGGTGTTGGCCTGAAGCCAGGCTTCGGCGGTGGTGTAGTCGCCCAACGTGGCAGACAAGCCTGCCCGGCGCGGGTTGGCGGCCATAAAAGGGGCCAGTCTCGCCAACTGGCACAGGATTTGTCGCCCCCGGTCTGAATTCATGAAGATGTGGATTTCGTCGATGACCACAAAACGGGTATCACTGAATAATCGGCCCAACTCAGCCCGGCGATTGAGGAGCAGGCTTTCCAATGATTCGGGGGTGATTTGCAGGATGCCCTGCGGATTTTGCAGCAATTTGCGCTTGCGGTTAGCCGGCACGTCTCCATGCCAGGCCCACACCGGAATGTGCGCTTCCTCAAGCAACCCTTTCAGGCGGTAAAACTGGTCGTTAATGAGGGCTTTGGTCGGGCCGATATAAAGCGCGCCAATTGAGCGGGGCGGGTTTTGGTAAAGATTGGTGAGGATGGGCAAAAAGGCCGCCTCTGTTTTGCCGGAGGCCGTGCCCGCCGCCAAAATTAAATGTGAGTCTGTGTTGAACAGTACTTTGCATGCCTGAACCTGCACCTCTCTCAGTTCGGCCCAGTGGTGGCGGTAAATATATTCCTGAATAAAGGGGGCCAACCGGTAAAAAGGGTTGCCGCTCACAAATCGAATTCCGCAAAGGCATCGCCTGCTTCAGCGGGGTCCGGCCCGGCGAGCGTTGGCTGAAAGGCATCGCTGCCAATTAGCGCCGTGAAGGTTGTATCGGGATTTTGTCGCAATAAATTGAGGACGCTGATAAAATCGCGCACTACTTCACGCGGGGTGAGCAGTTCATCCGCTCCCAGGCGATTGACCACCACTTGCATAAAGTCCTGTAGATTAGCCGCAGAAAGCTGCGGGTCGCGCTGGTAGTGAGCCATGTACACCTCCTGAATGCGCGTCAACAGCAGGTGTATTTCTGAATAATCCAGCACGTCCAGGCTGATAACCGGCCCGGATACGTCTCGCAGTTCTTTGCCGGAGAATCGACTTTTGGACAGGCGGGTATACAGGGCTTCGTAGCTGTACAGGCCGCGCCGCTGATCTTCCAGAAATTGGGGCGTGCCGCCCATCACAATATTGAGATGCGCCGCTTTGCCCTGCATGGTATCGTTGAACATGGCCAGTAGTTTTTCGTAGTTATTGTGCCGGGAAATGGTGTGGCTGATCTTGTAGAGATTAACGGCCTCGTCCAGCAGCACAACCAGCCCCTTGTAACCTATGGAAGCCACAAAATGAGCAAACAGCTTGATGTAATTGTACCAATCGTGATCACCAATAATCACCCGCACCCCAAGGGCCTGCCGGGCATCTGTTTTGGTGGCAAACTCGCCGCGCAGCCAGCGCAGCGCCGCATCTTTGCGCTCATCATCTTGAGCCGCATGGCCGTTCCAGTAGGCGGTAATCACCCTGGCGTAATCAAACCCGTGAACCATGCCTTCCATATCGTGAATGATGGTGTGAATTCTTTTTTCAACGGCTTGGCCAAAGGCCGGGTCATCAGCCGCTAAATGGGTATCGGCCATGACCTGGGTTTGGACGCCGGAAATCCAGCGTTCCAGAATGGCCGGCAGCGCGCCGCCGTCGGGCCGGGCTTTGCTGGAAAGGTTGCGCATCAATTCCCGGTAGGTGGCCACGCCGGCATGGTTACTGCCGGTCAGGCGGCGCTCCGGCGACAGGTCGGCATCGGCCACAATGTAGCCCCGTTCCATGGCCTGGTTGCGCAGCAGTTGAAGCATAAAAGTTTTACCCGATCCATACCTGCCAATGACAAAGCGAAAGGCTGCTCCCCCCTCGCTGACGTTTTCCAAATCCTGCATCAACGCTTCAATTTCATCCTTACGCCCCACGTTGATATATTCCAGGCCAATACGCGGCACAACGCCCGCCCCCAGCGAATTTATCACGGCGGTTGAAATACGCCGGGGAATGCGACGTTTCTTGTTCATAGATTAGCTCCTGTGGACAACAATTTTCTCCAGCATCTCCACGTAGTAGTCATCAACAATATGGGGAGAGGGGTCTGGTTCAACCAGAATATCGCCGATAAAATCCTGGGCCAGTTCGTTGATAGAATCCAGGATTACGGTTGGCATGGTGTGTTGCTCGGCGGCAATCTGGCGAATAGTGGCGCGGGGCTCTTCACCCACAACAATGGCCACCAATACATTAATTTGGGATGTGGTTAAGCGAGAGGCAAGTTTTGCCCAGGCTTCGTCTTCAAAAATATCTGCCGCAACCGGTGCCGGTGCGGGGGGCGTTTCTGCTTTGGATTCAGCGGGTTCAACCAGCTCAACTTCGTTTTCAAGATTTAACATTTTAAACACATGTTCAGACTCCCGGCGCAGTTGCTCAATCCGGGAAAGGTCGATTTCTACTTTTGGTTTTGGCGGCGGCGGATTGATGGCCTCACGCGAGGTGGCAATGTACTGGTCAATTGCCGATTTTACACCGGCATCCAGCGTTTCTACCCGCAGCCGCCCGCGATAATTTTTGAGTTCGCGCAGCTGATTTTCGGTGTATCTAACCAGAGAGCTTAGAAATCTGCGCAAAGGCTGGTGTTGCGTGTAAGGCTGAATGGCCGCCAGGGAAATCTGTTCAACCGGCCCTTCGTACAGCCCATTATAGAATGGAATATATTTAAATGTTTTCGCGGTTGTGGGGCTGAACTGCTCAAAAATGCCCTGTCCATCCCGTTTCTTCAGGAATCGGTCCACCTGCGCTATTATTTTGGGGATATATTCATCGACTAATTCGGCCTGGCCTGCCTGGTAAAACTTTGTCCTGGTTATCCGGTGGTCAATCAGTTGCTCGATGAGGGCGATGGGCCATTCGGCTAACGGGCGCTCCAGGTGCAGGGTCACGGCAAAATCGGGTTTGTGGCGTAAAACGTAGGGCTGCATCTCTGGTTTGGCGTAGATGCGCAACGGGTGCAAGGGCAATTGATTGACCACAATGTAATCCCTGGCCCACAACGGCGCGTAATGTCTGATATTTTTATGCGTTTTGTGATAATGCTGCCAGATGTTACAAATTTGCGCGTAGCCATCCATTGGATTTTCCACGCCAATATTGTTGATCAATTCACGCAGATATACAAACAGGTAGCCCTGCTCGGTGGGCGGGTAGATGCCCTCCCGCACCTGGCCCCGCCAGTAGAAGTACCATTTTTTCTGGGCCAACAGCCCCATCATCTCGTAATTGTGCACCGGGCCGCCAAAATCAAACTCGATGAATTCGGCGGTATCCTCTCGATGATTTGCCACCTCCCGGGCCTGCTCTACAAAACTCCGTTTGTCATCGTTAAAAAAATCCTTGGCCATCAGGCTTGCCAGGTAAGAATATTCCCCCGGTTTACCCATTGATCCGTTATCTTTACGAGCCGGAATTGGCACCGCGCGCGTTGTTTGAGCGCCGGGCTTGCTAATTTGAAATTCGGCCGGTGTGGCGGCGGCAGGTCTTCCCGAAACGGCATCCTCAACGACCAGCCGAATATCTTTTTCCAGCCCTTTAACCTGCAACCGGCCCCGGTGATTATGCTGCTGGCGCAGTATATTTTCGGCGTGCTTGATAACCGCCGTTAAAAAGTTGCGCAGGGGTTGGTGGTCGGCATACAGATACACTTTGCCAATGGTGATGGGGTTGTTGGTGCCGTCGTAGATGGCAGATTCAAATGGAGACCGGCGAACAGTTGTTTTCTTTTTTGGCCGGTACTGCTCAAAAACCCCTTTTCCCTGCTGCTTCAAATATGCATCAACCCGGGCGATAACCTGGGGCAGCGTGGCGGCCATCAATTGCTCATTGCCGGCCAGGTAAAATTTACTGCGCGTGATCTTGTGGTCAATCAACGCATCAATTAATAGCAGTGGTATTTGTGCCAGGCCGGCTTTCAAATACGCGGGCAAGGTCAGATCGGGATAAAGATGGGCAAAATTGGTTTGGATATCCGGCTCTGCGTAAACCGAAAGCGGATCGATGGGCAATTGATTAAGCACAATATAATCCGCCAACCAATCCGGCAGGTGACTATCCAGCCGGGAATGCGCCGGCCGGTAGTTGAGCCAGAGATGGCGTAATTGATTGTAACCATCCTGCGCGTCCGTTATCCCGACGCCATTTATTAATTCGTAAGCATGCAATAAAATGTATGAGGGTGAAGCCTGAGGGAATTTACCCTGGCGGACCTGATTTCTCCAGTAGAAGTACCATTTCTGTTGGGCCGCGTTCATCAAATCGTAAGAGGGCCAATATACTTTGAACGGCACGTACCGGCTTTTTCTGTTTTGACGGTTCTCATATTTTTGCGCCAGCTTAACAAAGTTGCGATTGCGGGAAGCCTGATCTGGAAGGTAGGAGGATCTGTGGTCTGAATATGATTGTTTCTCTATTGCCATAAGTTGAAGCAAGAGAGACCCTTCTTCCGGGGTAAGCCGTTCACCCGCTGCGATTTTGGCCCGGAGTTTTCTTTCCAGGCGTCGAGGGTACCCCAGAATCCAATAAAGCAGCCCCAATACAATAGCCAGGCTCCCAAAACAAACCCAGAGATAGGTTTGTTGGAAATAAATACCCAAAGCCAATATTAGCACACTTGTGACAAGGCTGTATTTAACAAATTTCATGGCCCTATTTTATAATGGATGTCGTTATTTGGGAAGATTATCCCCAAATCAATCTCATAAGTAGTGGAAGACGGCGGCAGCCACTGATTGATCCCCAATTTCAATAATTTTCTTGAGGAATCCAGGCAGATTAGCCCTTGACAAGGCAATGAAAATGGTGTAAACTAAACTTTGTAAATTCATTTAACTTACTAACAATAAGGCTCAATTAATATGGTTACTGTCGCCCAAAAAGCAACCCGCGCCCAAACCAAAAGCCACAATAAAACGCTCATCCTGAAAACTATCTATGATCAGGAAGAGATAAGCCGGGCCGGCGTGGCTCGAATTACACATCTGACCCGCCCCACCGTTTCCAGCATCGTTACAGAATTGCTGGAAGATGAATTGGTGGCCGAAGTCGGGCACGGCCCTTCGGTGGGGGGGAAACCGCCCATTTTGCTCAGTGTGGTGGAAAATTCCCGCCATCTCATCGGCATTGACCTGGCCAACAGTGAATTTCGAGGGGCGGTTATTAACCTGCGGGGCAACATTATTCACCACGAAAGTCTGCCGGTAAATGACCGCGACGGTGAAGCGGCTCTGAAATTGGCGTATGAGTTGATCGACAAGTTGATTGCTGCCGCCACCAGCCCTATTTTGGGTATTGGTATTGGTACACCGGGGCTGATGAATCCGGTTGACGGCATTGTGCGTAAAGCGGTTAATCTTGATTGGCAAGACCTCCCCCTGCGCGACCTGCTGGAAGAGCGTTACAACCTTCCGGCCTACATTGCTAACGATAGTCAGGTAGCAGCTTTGGCTGAATACACGTTTGGCCGTAATCAGGAAGCATCTAACCTGATTGTGGTGAAGGTGGGGCGCGGTACCGGCGCGGGCATTGTAATTGGCGGACACCTGTATTACGGCGATGGCTACGGCGCCGGCGAAATTGGCCACATCAAGGTTGTGAGCAACGGCGAACTCTGCCGCTGTGGCCATCACGGTTGTTTGGAAACCGTGGTCAGCAGCCAGGCCATTGTTCGCAGAGCCAGGGCCATTATGCAAAACAATCCCCAAACGCTCCTTTATCAGTTTGCAGATGCGCCGGACGCAGTTAACACGGAAGTGGTTCTACAGGCATTTGAGGCCGGTGATGAGGATTTGCGCCAGGTTGTTGTTAAAATGGGGCGGCATCTGGGCGTGGCCATTGCCAACCTGGTCGGTATCCTGAATATAAAATCTATCATTATTGGCGGTAGCCTGGCCCGCCTTGGCCCCGTGTTTATCGAGCCGGTTAAACAGGAAATGGCCGAGCACGTTCAAATAACCCAGGCCCAAGAAACCGTGGTGGATGTGGCTGATTTAGGGTCCGACATTGTGGTGTTAGGAGCCGCGGCCTTGCTTTTGGCCTATGAGCTTGGGCTGGTGTAAGGGTTGATCTGTTGTTTGGCAAACAGTCAGCTTAGATAGTTAATCCCCCAATAGAATTCTGGAGATAATGTTATGTCTTTTAACCTTGTAAAACCTGCTGTTGTTCCCCCGCTTGATGAAGCGTTTCGTCCGGCTGTGTTGGCTAACCGATTATTTCAGGAAGAAGTGGCCCAGTCCGGTGCCGGTGCGCCGTTAATTATTGCCCTGGAGCGGGCCGGTGGCGTGGTGTCGCGCTACGGCACGGTCGTATACGCAGATGACCATCCCGATGCGGATGCAAATTTACCTTACGTAGAACGGCTCATTAAATTTTTGTTGTGGCAGCGCGGCGGCTGGAAGGTGTATATTGGCGGCTCTCCCCGCGTAGCCAGGCATATTGAAAAAGTTTATGCCCCCGACGGCGAGCGCGTATTTGATTACCACTTTATGGGCAAAAAAGTCTACGAGCATCCCTTTACCGTTGTTTCCTGCGAGATTGACGAGGTGCCCGAAGCCAACGAGAGCGGGCATCCTCTGGGGCGTCATTTGGATGGGTATCGCATTGGTTTTGACCTGGGCGCATCCGACCGCAAAGTATCGGCGGTTGTTAACGGCCA
The DNA here is from genome assembly GCA_964460505.1 of uncultured Caldilineaceae bacterium. Taxonomy (GTDB): domain Bacteria; phylum Chloroflexota; class Anaerolineae; order 4572-78; family J111; genus J095. The sequence goes on from CAYWSS010000005.1 coordinate 8,516, forward strand.
GGCCATTTACAGCGAAGAAGTAGTGTGGCAGCCTCGTCAACAAAGCGACCCGGACTACCATTACAAAGAAGTGGTTGCGGCTCTGAAAAGCGCGCAATCAAAATTGCCTCGCCTGGATGCCATTGGCGGCAGCTCGGCTGGAATTTATGTTAATAACCGGCCCATGGTTGCTTCCCTGTACAGGGGCATTCCCCCCGAAAAATTTGATCAAATCAAGGAAATGTTTTTGCGTATCCGGGACGAATTTGGCGTGCCCATGGAAGTGGTCAACGACGGCGATGTCACCGCCCTGGCCGGCTCGATGTCGCTGGAGGACAATGCCGTGTTGGGCATTGCCATGGGCTCCAGCGAAGCCGTGGGATACGTTAACAAAAACGGCAACATCACCGGCTGGCTGAATGAACTGGCCTTTGCCCCGGTTGATTACAACCCCAACGCCGCCAAAGATGAATGGTCCGGTGATAAGGGCTGCGGAGCGCTTTACTTTTCGCAACAGTGCGTGTTCCGGCTGGCTCCCAAAGTTGGTATCAAGCTGCCCACTGGCGTTACCGATGCCGCCAAACTGAAAGCTGTGCAGGAAAAGCTGGAAGCCGGCCATGACGGCGCCCTCCAAATTTGGAAAACAATTGGCGTATACCTGGGCTATACCCTGGCTCATTACGCCGAATTCTACGACTTGAGGCACGTGCTTATTCTGGGGCGGGTCACGTCCGGCAAAGGCGGCCCCCTGATTTTAGAGGGCGCTCAAGAAATACTCCAGGCCGAATTTCCGGAGCTTGCCACCGGGATTAATATTCAACTGCCCGACGAAAAGAGCCGCCGGGTGGGGCAATCCATCGCTGCGGCCAGTTTGCCGGCAATTAACAATTAACAATTGTGACATTTGTCACCCTCTCGTTCCCAATCTCCAGATTGGGAACGCATTTGCGGAGCAAACCCTGTTTGCGGTTTTATCGAAACAGAGTTTCATGGTAATTGCGTCCCCAAACGGAGTTTGGGAACGAGGCCAAGCCTTTTGCGTCCCCAAACGGAGTTTGGGAATGAGGCCAAGCCTTTGCGCCCTCTGCGGTAATTTTTTACAAGGATTAGCACAATGGACTTTAAATTAGAAACAGCCGAAATATTCATCCCTGACGGGGTACCCAAAAAAGAAGCCCTGGCCAGAACAACCCATTTGGCTCTGGGTGCTCATCAGGATGATTTGGAAATTATGGCCGTTGACGGCATTTTGAAATGTTTTCAACAGGAAGACAACTGGTTTACCGGCGTTGTAGTTACCAACGGCCGAGGCTCGCCCCGCTCTGGTGTGTACCAGAATTACAGCGATGACCAGATGTGGGCGGTGCGTAACAAAGAGCAGAAAAAAGCCGCTGTTGTGGGAGAATTTGCCGCCCAGATTTTGCTTGATTATCCCAGCAGTGCGGTCAAAGACAGTTCAGATTCGCATCCTGTGGAGGATATTGTACAATTATTAAAAGCCACGCAGCCTGAAGTGGTGTACACCCACAACCTGGCCGATAAGCACGATACCCACCTTGGCGTTGCCCTCAAAGTCATCCAGGCCATCCGTACCCTGCCCAAAGTTGAGCGACCCAAAGCCGTGTATGGTTGTGAAGTATGGCGCGATCTGGATTGGATGGTCGATAGCGACAAAGTCGCCTTTGATTGCTCCGCACAGGAGAATTTACAGGTTGCGTTGGTTGGGGTGTTCGATTCTCAGGTGACGGGCGGCAAACGGTACGATCTGGCCACCATGGGACGTCGCCGGGCACACGCCACCTATTATGCCTCACATTTCACCGATGCCACCACCGGTCTTAATTTTGGGATGGACCTTACCCCCCTCATCGCCGACCCCACCCTCGATCCGCTGGAGTATGCTCTTCAATTTATTAACAGATTTAACCAGGATGTCCGTGACCGCTTTAGCCGGATAGGTTAAATATTTTGACTCACGTCTGGAACAAGTGCAAAAGTAACCGGCACTTTGAGGTAAGTGCCGGTCACTTGTACTGAACATGAGCCAATATTTTTAGGAGGTTCTATGCAATAAACTGCGTCACTGTTTGTTTACTCTCAATGTGATAAATTCAAGGAGGAAGATTTTTAAAATGATTAAAAAGTTACATGTTTTTCTCATTGTACTACTGGCATTACTGGTAACCGGCTGTGCGTCGGTGGGCGGTCCCGCTGAAACCACGCAGGAAGATCAGCCCAAGCAGGAAGAAGCCAAACAAGAAGCGCCCGTCAAAGAAGAAGCCAAAGAAGAAGCGGCCGCTCCATCCGGAGAAAAGGTTACGCTGACAATAGAAAGCTGGCGAAACGACGATCTGGCCATCTGGCAGGACGTGCTGATTCCGGCTTTCAACCAACACTACCCGGATATCGAGGTAGTATTTGCCCCGACCGCACCGGCAGAGTACAACTCGGTGCTGAATACCAAGCTGGAAGGTGGTACGGCCGGCGACCTGATTACCTGTCGCCCGTTTGACACCTCGCTGGGGTTGTACGAAGCCGGCCACCTGGCCGCCCTCAACGATCTGACCGGGCTGGAAAACTTTGGTGATGTAGCCAAGAGCGCCTGGATCACAGACGACGGCTCGGATATTTTCTGCGTGCCAATGGCCTCGGTCATTCACGGCTTCATCTACAACGCCGATGCCTTTGCCGAGTTGGGGCTGGAAGAGCCGGCCACCGAAGCGGAATTCTTTGAGCTGCTGGATGCAATCAAAGCCGACGGCACCTACGATCCGCTGGTGATGGGCACAATTGACCAGTGGGAAGCGGCCACCATGGGCTTCCAGAACATTGGCCCCAACTACTGGAAAGGTGAAGAAGGCCGGCTGGGCCTGATTGCCGGAACCGAGAAATACACCGACCCGCAGTACGTTGCCGTGTGGGAGCAGTTGGGCAAATGGAGCGACTATCTGGCCAGCGGCTACGAAGCGCAAACCTATCCCGACTCGCAAAACCTGTTCTCGCTGGGGCGAGGCGCCATCTATCCGGCCGGGTCATGGGATATATCCTTGTTTAACGATCAGGCCGACTTTACGTTGGGCGCGTTCCCGCCGCCGGTGCCGGAAGGTTCAGACACCTGCTACATTAGCGACCACACCGACATCGCCATGGGCATGAACAGCAAAACCGCGCATGCTGCAGAAGCCAAATTGTTCCTGGAATGGATGACCACGGCTGAGTTTGCCGAGTTGTACGCCAACGAACTGCCGGGTTTCTTCTCCCTCTCTAACCACAGCGTCAAACTGAACGACCCGGTAGCCCAGGAATTTGTAGATTGGCGCAACGACTGCGAATCGACCATTCGCGACAGCTACCAGATTTTGTCTCGCGGCGAGCCAAACCTGGAAACCGAACTGTGGCGCGTGAGTGCCCTGGTAATTAACGGTGAAATGACCCCCGAAGAGGCCGCCGACACCATTCAATCCGGCCTGGAAAAATGGTACGAGCCGCAAGCCGGCGGCGCTATGGAAGAAGCCGCCGCACCTGCCGGCGATTTCCCGTCAGACTTTATGGCTGGTGGTTTCCTTGAGCGAGCCTACGCCGGTGAGTTTGCCGGTACGGAGGTGGAACTTGATGGGGTGTTTGTTGACGAAGACGAAGTGAAGTTCCTTAAAGGGGTGGAAGCGTTTGAAGAAGCCACGGGCATTGATATGAAATATGTCGGCTCTAAAGAGTTTGAAGCCGCCATCTCAGTCCGTGTAGACGGGGGTGACGCGCCCGATATTGCTTTCTTCCCGCAGCCGGGCCTGCTGGCCAGCTTTGTACGCCAGGGCAAGGTTGTAGACCCCACCACCTTTATGTCGGATGAATGGCTAAAACAGCAATACAACCAGAGCTGGCTGGATATGGCCACCATCGATGGCCAGATGTCCGGCGTGTGGCACCGCTTTAATGTTAAGAGCCTGGTCTGGTACCCCAAAGCTCAGTTTGAAGCAGCGGGATACAAAGTGCCGCAAACCTGGGACGAGATGATGGACCTGACCCAGACCATCGCCGATGATGGCGACCCGGCCTGGTGCATTGGCCTTGAAAGTGGCGCAGCCACCGGCTGGGTAGCCACAGACTGGACCGAAGAGTTGCTGCAACGGACCGCCCCGCCGGAAACCTACGATAAATGGGTTACCGGCGAACTGCCCTTTTCCTCTCCCGAGGTTAAAAACGCGATCGAGACCTGGAGTGAAATCTGGTTCAACGATGACTACGTTTATGGCGGTCGGGATGCTATTGTGACCACTTTCATTGGTGACTCACCCGTAGCGATGTTTGACGACCTGCCCAAGTGCTGGTTACACCGGCAAGCCAACTGGATTACCGGCTTCTTCCCCGAAGGCTTAGAAGAAGGCGTGGATTACGACTTCTTCTACTTCCCGCCCAAGGACGAAGCGTACGGCAACCCGTGGCTGGTAGCGGGTGACGAAGCGGCTATGTTCAATGACCGGCCGGAAGTGCGGGCGGCTATGGAATACTTCACCACACCGGAATCCCTTTCCGGCTTCCTGGAGCAGGGTGGGGCGATGGCTGCTCAGCAAACCGCTACAGCAGATATGTACGGACAGGAAACCGAACGAAAAATCGGGGCGATGCTGGAAGATGCGACATCGTTCCGCTTCGACGCCTCGGACCTGATGCCGGGTGAAGTGGGCGCCGGCTCCTTCTGGAAAGGGATGACGGACTACGTCAGTGGCGCCGCAGACCTGGACACCGTGCTTCAGGAAATTGATGACTCCTGGCCAGAAAAGTAGTTAATGTTTAAGCCAACAGGCGTTGGCCGCAACGAGATTACCCTCTCCCCGTCGCTGCCGCGACTCCCCTCTCCCACCGGGCGAGGGGATGGGAGCGAGGGTCGATTTTCAGAGGAACCGAAACGCATTGCCGTTTGAAATGAAGGCACACCTTTCGGTCTCCTGAAGGGGAGTCAGGAATTAGGGACGAGTTTCTCTGTTCCTAACTCCCTGCATCTGTACAAGTTCAGTGAACTCGTCAGAATCACGCTCGGGCCGGTCTCCTGACCGCGCCCGCTTGGGTGGCTCGGTCAGAGACCGGCCACAGCGCCGGGTTTACTGAGCCTGTCCCTGCATCTACCGGGAGCCGCTTATGAAACGGGGTTTCACACGCCCCGGATGAGACACCCAACTCTCGTTTCCAAACGCCGGTTTGGGAACGGGTTGGGTGTCATAGGAGGAGATTATGCAGCAATCACCACCCAAAAAACGTCGTCGCAAGCCATTTCCCACGCACATATTTGTTTTTCTGGTTCCGGCTACGCTGATTTACACGGTTTTTATGGTATTCCCGCTCATAGACTCGTTGCGATTGAGCCTGTTCAGCCCCGGAACCCAGGGTGAGGCTATGTTTGTTGGGTTACAGAATTACGTCACCTTGATGACGGACGAGTTGTGGGCAGACAGGTTTTGGGGCGCGGTAAAAAACAACTTCACCTTTTTTGTGATTGTGATGTTTGTTCAAAATCCCCTGGGACTACTGCTGGCGGCCCTGCTGCACACCCGGGTGCTGCGCTGGCGAGCTTCCTATCGCACCGCGCTCTTTATGCCCACCATGCTTTCTTTTGTGTTGGTTGGCTTTATCTGGAAACTTATCCTGAGTCCGCTCTGGGGAATTGCCGAAGGGATGATGACTTTGGTTGGCCTGGAACAGTTTTTCAAACCCTGGCTTGGCTTAGAAGGTCCTGCCTTGGCCGCCCTTTCTCTGATTACAGTCTGGCAATTTGTGGGCATCCCCATGATGTTATTTTACGCCGCATTGTTGAGCATTCCCGACGACTTGATTGAAGCCGCCACCGTGGATGGGGCCAATGGCTGGAAAATTTTCTGGAGAATCAAGTTCCCCTTAATTCTTCCCACGGTTGGAATTGTCACAATTTTAACCTACGTCGGTAATTTCAATGCCTTCGACCTGGTGTACACCACGCAGGGAGCGCTGGCCGGGCCAAACTTCTCAACCGATATTCTGGGTACGCTATTCTACCGCACCTTCTTTGGTTTTCAGCTTCAACTGGGTAACCCCACCATGGGGGCTACCGTAGCCGGAATGATGTTCCTTATCATCCTGACCGGGGTGTTGATTTATTTGTTTGGGTGGCAGCGTCGCGTTACCACCTATGAGCTGTAGCAGGAGGAGAAAATATGAATCGTTCAGGTTCAAGCCAACTTCACAGAATTTATCAAGCGGTGGGGCCGCACGTCATTCTGTTTGGGTACACGCTGGTGGTGCTTTTTCCCATTGTGTTAATTCTTATCAATTCATTCAAAACCCGGAAGGCCATTTTTAAGGCCCCGTATATGCCTCCCCTGCCGGACACCTTCAGCCTGGAAGGGTTTGAGACGGTTTTTGCCCGCTCAAACTTCCCCTTATATTTTTTCAACAGTATCACGGTTACGGTGGTCGCGCTTTTTCTCATTTTGTTTACCGGAGCGATGGCCGCCTACGCCCTGGCCGAATACAAATTCCCCGGCAATACCTGGCTGGGGTTGTATCTGGCGCTGGGCATTATGATTCCCATTCGATTGGGCACCGCCAGTATCTTAAGCATTATCGTCTCGATGGGGCTGGTCAATACCAGAACCGCGTTGGTTCTTATTTACACCGCTATGGGGCTGCCCCTGACAATTTTTGTTTTGCAGCAATTTATGTACCAGGTTCCCCGCGCTCTCAAAGAAGCCGCCCGCATTGATGGGGCCAGCGAATACCGTATTTTCTGGCTGGTTTTGCCGCTGGTGCGCCCGGCGCTGGCTACGGTGGCCGTCTTTGTGATGATTCCCATCTGGAACGATCTCTGGTTCCCGCTCATCCTGGCCTCTGCCGAATCTGTAAAAACCGTTACGCTTGGCTCTCAGGTCTTTCTGGGGCAATTTGTCACCGACTGGAACGCCATTCTGGCTTCACTGTCGATGGCAATGGTGCCTATCTTAATTCTGTATGTGATATTCTCTCGTCAACTCATTCGCGGCTTAACTGCCGGTTCAGTCAAATAGATTTACGATTTACGACACCTGCCTGCACTGCGCGCAGGTGCAAGTGTTGCCGAATTACGATTTTTTCTTTGCCGAATGATTCATCAGGACAATCAGAAATCAAGGAGCGTGGAGTTGCAGTTCAGTTTTCCCTAACCCCTAACTCCTGAATCCTAACCCCTAAATCCTTTTTTGAAGGAGAAAAAAATTATGCGAGTAGGAATTGCCGGCACAGGGTTTATGGGTGTTACCCATGCCGCCGGTTGGGCCGATACCGAAGCCACAATTGCCGGATTTGTGAGCAAATCAGCCACCGGCGCCCAATCCCTGGCCGGGCAGTACAATGCCACTGTCTACCCCAATTACAAAACCATGCTGGCCGATGTTGATGTCGTGGACATCTGCACGCCTACGCATTTGCACTATCAGCAGGTGTTGCAGGCCGCTGCCGCCGGAAAAGATATTGTGTGCGAAAAACCACTGGCGCGAACTGTGCCCCAGGCGCAGGAGATGATTGCCGCCTGCCGCGCTGCCGGGGTCAAGCTGCTGGTGGCGCACGTGGTTCGTTTCTTTCCGGAATATACGCAGGCCAAAGCTACCGTTGCCGGCGGTGATATTGGGCAGCCGGCGGTGCTGCGCCTGACGCGCGGCACCTTTCGCCCCAAAAAGCCGGTGGACAACTGGTTCACCGACGTTGAAAAATCGGGCGGCATGATGTTCGACCTGATGATTCACGACTTTGACTACGCCCGCTGGGTGGCCGGAGACGTGGAGACTGTGTTTGCCAAAAACATCACCAGCACTCAGCCGGACGCCCCCGTAGATTACGGGCTGGTCATTCTCAAACATCAAAACGGCGCCCTTTCGCACGTGGAAGGCTCGTGGGCCTATCCGCCGCCGCTGTTCCGCACCAGCCTGGAAATAGCCGGCTCTGACGGCTGGCTCGAATTCAACTCAGACAAAGGGGCAGCTATTGGCCTGTACCTGCACCAACAAGCGGAAGATGCGCCGGACGTGCCTTTGCCCGGCAGTCCCCTGAGCGAAAGCCCCTACACCACCCAGATCAAGAGCTTTTACAGCGCATTGGCTCACAATACCGAACCCCCGGTGACCGCTGCCGATGGCCTGGCTGCGGTGCAAATCGCGCTGGCGGCCATTGAGTCGGCGCAAACCGGAAAAGCCGTTGCGCTGACACCACTGCCGGAGGTGGCCCAATGACCCTCAGAATCGGGATTATGAGTTTTGCCCACCTGCACGCCGAAGCCTACATTCACAATTTGCGGGCTATTCCCGGCGTAGAGATGATTGGCATTGCCGATGCGGATGAAGCCCAGGGGCAGCACTTTGCCGACATGTTCGACGCGCCGTTTTTCCCCACCTACGAGGCAATGCTGGCCGAGAAGCCGGATGGGGTGCTGGTCTGTTCGGAAAACGCCCATCACCGGCCATTAGTGGAAATGGCGGCGAGCGCCGGTGTCCACGTGCTTAGCGAAAAGCCGCTGGCTACCAACCTGGAAGATGCGCGGGCCATGGTTGATGCCTGCCAGTCTGCCGGTGTTATTTTGATGACCGCCTTTCCCATGCGTTTCAGCGCGCCTCTGCTGGAAGTGAAAGCCACGCTGGACGATGGCAAATTGGGCAAGCTGTACGGGTTCAACACCACCAACCAGGGCCAGATGCCCATCGCCCACCGCAAATGGTTTGTCGATAAAACGCTGGCCGGCGGCGGCGCGGTGATGGACCACACCGTTCACCTGGCCGATGTGCTGCGCTGGTTTTTACACCAGGAGGTGACCGAAGTCTACGCCCAAACCAACCACATCCTGCACACCGATACCGTGGATGTGGAAACCGGCGGGGTTCTGATACTCACCTTTGCCGACGGCACCTTTGCCAGCATCGACTGTAGCTGGAGCAAGCCGCTCAACTACCCCACCTGGGGCGGCCTGAAAATGGAGTTGGTCAGCGAACGCGGCCTGACCGTGGTTGATGCTTTTAGCCAGAATCTCAACGTATTCAACCAATCCAAAGGCAGCCATTGGTGGGCCTACTGGGGCTCCGATGCCAATCAGGCTATGGTTGATGAATTTGTGGCTGCCATTCGCGTCCGGCGGGCGCCATCCGTTACGGGCGAAGATGGCTACAAGGCGTTGGAAGTAGCCCTGGCCGCCTACAAATCGGCAGAAATCGGGCAGCCGGTCAAGTTACCGTTGGAATGATCCCCGTCGGCAAAGAGAAAACATCCCCAATTGCGTATTACGTATTTCGTATCACGTCAACGATTTGTACGAAATACGTAATACGTAACACGCGACCACTCACCCTGCAACCCACAGGAGAACCCAAATGGCAAAAATATATTACGTTGGTGATTGGGCCGTAATGTGCGGCCCGGTATTTGCAGAAACGCCCTTTAACTACGCCTACAAAGGGCTGGAAATGTACAACTACGGCAAGTGGCTCAAAGAGGCCCTGGAAAGCAGCAGAGAGCATCAGGTTGAGTCGGTGCCCACCTGGGATTTTTATCAACTTGGGCCGGGCGAGTACGAGAAAATTCTGGACGAGTTCGATGTGCTGATTTTTAGCGATGTGGAAGCCAAAAATTTTCAATTGGCCCCCAGCTTTTTTGACCGCAAAAAATTCGGCACCGAAATTCTCACCTTTCCTGACCGGGTGCGCCTGACCGTAGAGGCCATTCAATCCGGCACAGGGGCGATGTTTTTGGGTGGGTGGCTGTCCTTTACCGGAGAAATGGGCAAGGGCGGCTGGAATCGCACCCGCTTGCGGGAAGTGCTGCCCGTTTCGTGCAGTGATTTTGAGGATTTAGTGGAAAGCACAGAAGGATTTACCGCCCAACCCGCCGCTGCCGGCCAAACCGTGTTTGGCAACATCGACTTCACCACGTTTCCCCCCATTTTGGGCTACAACCAAACCTCTCCCCGCGATGGCTGCGATACGCTGCTCACCGTAAAAGAAACAGGCGACCCGCTGGTAGCCGCCGCCTCAATGGGGCAGGGCAGGGTGCTGGCTTATATGTCGGACCCGGCCCCACATTGGGGCTGCAATTTTGTATTTTGGGATAACTACGCCGATTTTTGGCTGCACTGCCTGGCGCACGTTCTTTTGTAAAAAAGGATAACCCGATGCCTGAAAATCTACTGCTGCTTCCCGCCCCGCGCCAATTGAAACAACAGGACAAAACCACCGCCCTGACCGGCGCCAAACTGATTGTGCTCAATGGCCCGGCTCCCTGGAAATTGCGCTTTATTGCCAATCGAATCCGGCAAGCGCTGCGCGAATCTGCGGGAGTCACCTGGAAAATTGTGGCCGGAAATGCTGTTCCCGCTGCCCAAATTGGGCTGACTCTCAGCGTTGTGCCGGACGGAACCACGCATCCGCAGGGGTACCAGCTAGCCATTACCCCCCGCAAAATTTATATTGTGGCCGGCAGCGCTGCCGGGGCGTTTTACGGGGGGCTAACGCTGCTCCAGATTATTGAGCAGTGCGGGGGCAATGTGCCGCTGCTCCGTATCAACGATTGGCCGGATTTCCCCAATCGAGGGGTGATGCTCGACATCAGCCGCGACAAAGTGCCCACCATGGAAACGTTGTTCAACCTGGTTGACAAGCTGGCCTCCTGGAAAATCAACCAGCTTCAGATTTACACCGAACACACCTTTGCCTACCAAAATCACCCCGAGGTGTGGGCCAACGCCTCGCCGCTGACCGGCGAAGAAGTGCTGGCGCTTGATGCCTTTTGCCGGGAACGGTTCATTGAACTGGTACCCAATCAAAACATGTTTGGGCATATGCGCCGCTGGCTCATCCACGAGCGATACAACCCTTTGGCCGAATGTCCCGACGGCTGCGACACCGGCGACCCGGAATGGGACTATTTTGAGGAGCCATTCACGCTGGCCCCCGGCCATCCCGAAGTGTTGCCGCTGGTGTGCAGCCTGCTTGATGAATTGGGGCCTCATTTTACCAGCCGGCAATTTAACATCGGTTGCGACGAACCGGTTGAACTGGGCATGGGCGCCAGCCGGGAAATTGTGGCCCAAAAAGGCAAGGGGCGCGTTTATCTGGATTTCCTGCTGAAAATCTATCACGAAGTGAGAGCACGGGGGTACACCGCCCAATTTTGGGGCGACATCATCATGGCCTACCCGAAACTGGTGCCGGAGCTTCCCCACGATGCCATTGCCATGGAGTGGGGGTACGAAGCCGGCCACCCCTTTGCCAAACACGGGGCAAAGTTTGCGGAGGCCGGCATTCCGTTTTACGTCTGCCCCGGCACCTCAAGCTGGAACAGCATTGCCGGGCGAACCCACAACGCCATAGCCAACCTGCAAAATGCCGCCGAAAACGGACTCAAGCACGGCGCGGTGGGCTACCTCAACACCGATTGGGGCGACAACGGCCATTGGCAGCCGCTGCCGGTCAGCTATCTGGGATTGGTGTACGGGGCCGCGTTGGGCTGGGCTTGCCAGGCCAACAAAGCGCAGGATGTGGCCAGATTGACCAGCGTTTTCGCCTTTGGCGACTCAACCGGTGCTACGGGTCAACTTGCCTATGATTTGGGTGATGTCTATCGAGGGGCCGGCGGTTCCATTCACAATAACTCGCTTCTGTTTTTACTGTTGCAGGAATCCCCGGCCCAGATTGCGGCCCGTGCTGATTTAACCGTGAACAGATTACAGAAAACGTTAGCTCAAGTTGAGCAGGCTGCTGCCAGGCTGGTGAAAATACGACCTCAAGGTGACGATGCCGGTTGGGTTCGGCGCGAATTTGCGTGGGCTGCCGGTATGCTCCGGCACGCCTGCCGGCGTGGAATTTGGGCGCTGCAAAAGCAAGCAGACGGCGATTTGCGGCGGCAATTGGCCAAAGAGGCCGAGGGTCTGGTGACAGAATATCGAGAGCTGTGGGCGGCCCGAAATCGTCCCGGCGGGTTTGAAGATAGCTTTGCCCGTTTGGGAAAAATGCAGCATGATTATCAATAAAATAACTCTCAATTCTTAACAAAACGGAGATTTTGATGTTAGAAAAATCCTACTTATTTAACGAAATTCACGAGCAGCCGGATGTACTGAGCAATTTGTTGGCCAGTGAAAAAGAGGTTATCCGGCAACTGGCCGCAGAGATTAAACGACGCGACGTTTCGCACGTGGTTATTGCCGCCAGAGGCACCAGCGACAATGCCGGGCGCTACGCCCAATATTTGCTGGGCGCAGTCAATAGACTGCCGGTGGCGCTGGCTACGCCCAGTCTCTACTCTATTTACAAACAGCCGCCCCGGTTTGGCAACGCGTTGGTACTGGGCATCAGCCAAAGCGGTAAAAGCCCCGATATTGTGGCCGTGCTGACCGAGGCACGCAAGCAAGGGGCACTAACCGCATCTATCACCAATGCCCCCCACTCTGATTTGAGCAAACAAGCCGATTTCAACATCACCCAGCGGGCGGGCGAAGAGCGCTCTGTGGCAGCCACCAAAACCTACACCAGCCAACTGACTTCCATTGCCATGTTAAGCGCTACTCTGGGCAACGATGCCAAAATGTTGGCCGATCTGGAGAAAATTCCCCAAACCGTCGCATCAACCTTATCGATGAACGGGTTAATTGCCGATATTGCCCAGCGGTACCGTTATATGCGTTATTGTGTGGTCATTGGCCGGGGGTATAACTACGCTACCGCATTTGAGATGTCCCTGAAAATGAAGGAGCTAACCTACGTCATTGCCGAACCGTACAGCAGCGCCGATTTTATGCACGGCCCTCTGGCGCTGGTGGAACCCGGTTTTCCGGCCATTGTGGTGGCTCCATCCGGGGTGATGCTGCCGGAAATGAAGACGTTTATTGACACCTTAAAACAGCGGGAAGCAGAGGTGATTGTGGTCAGCGATGATGCAGCTGCGTTGGCTCAGGCTCGCATTCCGCTGAAATTGCCGGAATCGGTGCCGGAATGGGTGTCGCCCATTCCGGCCATTGTGCCGGGGCAGCTTTTTGCCATGCATTTAGCCCACGTGCGAGACTACGACCCGGATAAACCCCGGGGGCTGCGAAAGGTGACTGAGACCCGGTAATTTTGTATTATCCGGGAAGTAAGGAGTAGGGATTTTCCCCCCTACTCTCTACTTCCCGCTTTTGTTTTGTGCGATGTCTGGCTTGGCCAGGTTAGGTGTAGGAGGGTAAATTGCCTTTTGGCAGGGTAAAGGAAAAGGTGGTACCTTTTTTGGGCCGGCTGGTTACCCGGATTGTACCACCGTTTTTTTCGACCATATCTTTACAGATAATCAAGCCGAGGCCGGTTCCCTTTTCTTTTTCCGTGCCTAACGTGGTATGGTGAGTTTCTATTCTGAATAACTTTTCCTGGTCTTCCTGGCTAATTCCAATGCCGGTATCAGAAACTGAAATTTCAACAAATTCGGTGGATTCTTCTTTTTTGGCAGAGGGAGCGCTTGACACGGTGATGCTCCCCTCCCGGGGCGTGTATTTAATAGCGTTTGAAATAAGGTTGCGCAGGATAGTGTGGGCCATGTTTTTATCGGCATAAACAATTGCGTCGTTGGGTATAGAATTTTTCAGGGTGATGCTCTTGCCGGCAGCCGCATCGGAGAGTAAATAGATGTTGGCATGAGCAATTTTAAATAAGGGCAGCATCTCGGGAAAACATTCAATCCTGCTCCGTTGCATCCGCGACCATTGCAGCAGGGTTTCCAGCAATGCCAGCACTCTGTGCGCAGAGCGCTTGATAGTGCCCACCATCTCTTGCTTTTCTTCTGCACCAAAGTAGTCCCACCGCTCCAGCAGCAGGTCAACGTTGCCGATGATTGGCGCAAACGGACCTTTTAAATCATGGGCCACAATAGAGAAGAATTTGTCCTTGTTGGCATTGAGCCTGGTGAGTTCTCCGTTGGCTTTTTGCAGGCGCTGGTTCAGGTCTCTGAGGCGCAGGTGGGTGGTGATTCTGGCAATAACTTCTTCATGGTGAAGGGGTTTGGTGATGTAATCTACGCCCCCACATTCAAAGCCTCTTACTTTGTCTTCTGTGTTACTGAGGGCAGTCATAAAAATAATGGGGATATCCGCCGTGCCGGCGTTGGCTTTTAAGCAATGGCACGTTTTAAAGCCGTCGATGCCGGGCATCATCACATCCAGTAAAATCAGGTCGGGGTGAGCATATTTTGCTTTTTTAATGCCACTAATGCCGTCTCTGGCAACCAGGGTGGTAAAGCCGTCTCTATCCAGAGCAGTGGTGATCATCCTGAGATTTGTCGGGTTGTCGTCAACAACCAAAATCGATTTATTATTAAGATCTGAAAACTCCTCAAAAGTGTCCACTATTTTCTCCCGAATAATGCCCGATCAGCATGCAAATGGTAATGAACCTGGCCATGCTGTGGTGCAACTGCGCGTCAGGTATGCTTTTTAATCAGCTCCAGGATTTCTTGTTCGGCAAAGTTATCTGCCAGCCGCTTTATTTGGTTGGCAAAGGGCGCATATTTTTCGTCCAGTTCTTTAATTTGCTTCGCTTTTTCTTTTAGCCCGCGCATATTTCCCTGAAGCGCCAGATGAAGCAGGACTTCAATCTCTCCAATTGGCGGGGCAACTATTTTTGCCGGTGTATTTACATTATCCGTATCTTTTGCCGGGCTGTCCACTTTGTAGATCCATTGCAACGGCAAATATTTTTCCAGTAATTTAAAAAGCTTGTCGGTTTCTATCGGTTTGGGAAGGTAATCATTGCATCCGGCTATGTTGCGTTCCTTCATCCCTTCAATGCTACTGGCAGACACCGCAATGATTACGGTGTCTGCCGGGACGCGCTGCTGCCGAATTTCTTCGATGGCGTCGAACCCGGTTTTTACCGGCATGATCAGATCCATCAAGATCAGGTGTGGGGCGCTGTCCAGTGTCCTGTCAATTGCTTCCTGGCCATCTTTAGCTTCGCTTAGCGTAAAATTGAGCGGTTTCAACAAATTGACCAGCACCATCCGGTTGTACGGATCATCATCTACAATCAGTACTGTGATTGGCGGCCCCTTGTAGCCAATTATTTTTTTTGCGCGAATTTTTTCAACAGGCGCTCTGGTTTCTACAAGGGGTAGTTCCAACTCGAACCAAAAGGTGCTGCCATGCCCCGGTTGACTTTTAACAAACAGGTCGCCATTTATGGCCTGAATTAGTTTTTGGGTAATAGTTAAGCCCAGGCCGGTGCCTTCAGACCGCCGTTCAGCCTCGCCAACTTGCTCAAATGGTAAAAATATTTTTGCCAGCGATTTGGGGGCAATGCCAATGCCCGTGTCGATCACTTCAAACCGGAGAAATTGCAGGGCTTCAGCCTGGTGCAATTGGCCGGAAACTTTGAGCGTAACATGCCCGTTATCCGTAAATTTCACCGCATTTGTGAGCAAGTTGAGCAAAATCTGACGCAGTCGATTTTCATCAATTAGAATGTACGACGGCAGATTGGCTGCCGGCTCGTAAACCAGAGTAATACCTTTTTCTTTGGCCCGTATCTGGATAATACCGACAATGCTGTTTAGAAAACTGAAAAGGTAAACCTGTTGGGGATGCAGCTCCAGTCTGCGGGCTTCTATTTTGGACAAATCCAGAATGTCTTCAATGAGGGTCAGCAGATGGTAGCCGCTCTCTTTAATAATTTCCAGCCCTTCTTCCTGCAACGCCGAGAGGGTGGTATTTCGTTTTAGAATTTGGACATATCCCAATATTCCGTTCAGCGGGGTGCGCATCTCGTGGCTCATGTTAGACAAAAATTCACTCTTGGCCTGATTGGCATTTTCCGCCGCCAATTTTGCTTGTTCCAAATCTTCGTTTGCGGCTTGCAGGGCCACTTCTGTTTTTTGACGATCGGTAATTTCCTGTTGCAGCCGTTCATTCTGCCGGGCCAGGCTTTGGGTGCGTTTCTCTACACGTTGCTCCAGCGAGGTTTTGACGGCGTGCAGTTCGCGGTTGCTTTCGGCCAGGTGGCGTTCGTGGCGACGGGCAGTTTGCAGCGCTCGATCGAGGCTGCCAATTACCAGAAATAAGATAACGGTGGCCAGGATAAAAGTTAAGGTGTGATCAATCCAAATATTGTAGGCAGGATCCGGGAGAAAGGGGATGATGCCAATGGTTTCGGCGTGGGCCAGTACAAAACCGGCTAAAATGCTTAAAATGGCAAATCCAAAGGCAAACCAACGGCCAAGAAACAATCCGGCCGCCAGAATTATTAAAAAGTAGGAGGTATAACTTGCGTCCCGGATGCCCCCCAAAAACCATGCTTGCACAGTCAGATTAATCCAGGCAGAGAAAACAACCACAATTCCGGCGGTGCGAACATGCCCTCGTCGATTGAGTAGCAACATTACCACCGAAACAAGGAGCAAGGCGCAAATGGAAACCCAATACACCGTCGTAACATTGCCGGCCTTGATCACAAAGTTGACAATGCCGTGTCCCGCCAAAAGCAATATCAAGGTCATCAGCCCGATATGCATTAACCTGGCCTGGCGAGATTTATCCTCATCCTTAAATTTTGGGGCTGATATTAATTGCCGGAATCTGGCCGGAAATGGGAATTTTTTCTGTGGTAGCACCCTTTGCTCCCGTCTTATTTATCTTGTTGATGGAACAGAAAAAACTTCAATGAACGTGGCAAGCATTATAGATGTCCAGAAAAGTTTTTTCCTAAATAACATCCGTATTGCGTATTAGCCCCTTCTTTACGCAATACACTGTTTTCGCTGCAAATTTGCGTTGCACTTGCGGCCAGAATTTTTTAACTACAAAGGGCACAAAGCTATCAAAGTTGTTCTTTGTGTTCTCTGCGCCTTCTCTGTGGTTAAAATTTTGGTTGCGGCTTGGCCGCGCTATAGTATTATCCCACAAGAATTGCGTTACCTGCGAGAATCTTTGGGTATGA